>CAUJKL010000744.1 GCA_963204995.1 Planctomycetota bacterium
TCTCGCGAGATTTGATGCAATCGATCCAGTTCTGGAGATGATCATTGCCGACGTACAATCGGACATCGGTGTCAGTCAGCGGATCGTTGGCGAGTTCCGTCGGCTCGGCAACAAAGCGACCGCGGTCGATCGTGATCTTGCCACGGTCACCGATGAAGATCGCGCCGCCAGGAGGTCCGTCCGCCAATTTCAAGACCGCGCCGCTCGCATAGCGAAAGAACACCGCAGGCTGGGAACAAGTCAGATCGCCTGCCTTTTGTGACGCTGGGGCAGAGTAAATGGGTGGCTGGAACGGCTCGCCTTCCGTCCACACTTCGACTGGTCCACTGTCATCCATTCCCAACGCCCACTGCACTTGATCCAGACCATGCGCTCCCCATCCCGTCATCTCGCCGCCGGAGTAATCGCGGAAGGAGATCCACCCGGGATTGGCGCGTGGTGTGTACAAGTCCTGATGGTAAGGACGCAATTCGGTCGCGCCGCACCACGCGTCCCAATCCAGCCGTTGGGGTGTTGGCTGGGCGGGCAAGGCACATTCCCAAGGGCTGGGATAGTTGTGTCCAATGATGGTATGGAGCTTGCCAATGCGACCGTTGCGAATGAGTTCACAAGCGATCCGATTCGCCGCCATCGATCGTTGCTGACTGCCGGTCTGCAACACGCGCTCGTACTTCCGTACTGCATCCACCAACAGTCGTCCCTCACGAATCGTCAATGTCAGCGGCTTCTCGCAATAAACGTCTTTGCCAGCCTGGCAGGCGTGGATGCTGGCCAAGGTATGCCAGTGGTCGGGTGTGGCAACGACGACGGCGTCGACATCTTTCGACTCCAGCAGCGCCCGATAATCTTGATAAGCTTTGCAGTTCCTCTTGTTGGCAACCGCCTCGGCTCGATCCAGGTTCACATCGGCAGCGGCAACCATTACGGCTTCTTTCGGAAGATTCATCAATTGCTGCGCACGGCGTCCCACTCCCACATATCCCACGCCAACGCGATCGTTCGCACCCGGTCGACCCGGCGCGGCCAACGCGCTCGCCGCCACAAAATACGGAGCGGCCACGGCACTGGTCGTCAACGCTGCAGTTCGTCTGATGAATCGACGTCGCGAGATCTCTTGTCGAGTTGATAACGAGGAATCATTGCTTGAATTTGTAGCCATCATTATTCGCCTTTGCTTTTGCTTTTGGACTGCGGCGACTTGTCGTCGCTTTCTCATTTTGTAGGCAACCACGTTGCGATGCCCAGCGAACCTCCAGAGGAAAAGCGGCTCCGCCGCAGGCCAAAGCTGTGACAAGTCACAGCAGTCCAAACATGCGATCAAATCAATATTCCTGATTGCGAACTAAATCGCCAAAAGGTACAATCGTAGTCTACTTTAAGTGCATTAAGCCCACCAGATGTATACATGACCGCATCTCGCCCAGACGATGGTCTGGTCTGTGATGTTGTTATCGAAGACCATTTCCCGCCTGTCATTCGTTCTCTGCAACCCGGTTCGCCTGATGAACGCACCTTTGCGAAATGTGCCCGACGGCCTGCTCAGCAAGGACATCGATCTGCATGGCACGATTGAAGAGGAGCTGACGTCCAACGAATCGGGATTCTCGCCTTACAACGTCCGGCTGCTGAGATACCACGGCGTCTTCCAGCAGGACGATCGCGACCAGCGTTACACCAATGACGGCCCCCGGCAGTACCGGTTCATGGTCCGCATTCGAGCAACTGGGGGAAAGTTCTCCGCGTGGCAATTGCGGGGGCTGCTCGAGTTAACCGACGAGCTTTGTGACGGGAAGCTGCACATCACTTCGCGACAGGGCGTACAACTTTCAGGAATCGAGAAAACGGCCCTACGACCCGTCATACGCTACATCTCGGATCTGCGACTCACGACCTTGGCCACCGGCGGAGATTATGGCTGCAACATCATGTGTTGTCCCGCACCGCAAGGTCAGGCTTCCGTGAACGAACACCTGCAGGCAACGGCCGACACGCTCGACGCCTGTCTGGCACCTCGGCTGCACGCCTATGACGAGATCTGGCAACGGGACTGCCCCTCTGTTTATCTGCAATCCCTGGAAAGCAGGTCGACGGATGCCAAGACGGGCTCTGTTGACGAACCTATACCTTTGCCGCACAAGTTCAAGATTGGGCTGGCTGCCCCTCACGACAATTGCACGGAGGTCTACGCCCAGGATCTTGGCTTGCTGGCGGTGATCGAAGGCGGACGCGTCGTCGGCTACAACGCGCTGATTGGCGGCAACATGCGAAGCATCGTGAGTGTGGCGACGCGCTCTTCGGTCTTGGCCAAGCCGCTGGCGTTTGTCGACAATGACAGTGTCGCACCGCTGGTTTGCACCGTCGTCGACGTGTTCCGGGAATTCGGCAACCGTCGCGATCGCAATCGCGCCCGCTTGAAGTACTTGCTCCAGGACTGGGGACTCGACCGTTTCCAGCAAGTCGTCGAAGAACGACTCGGTTCGCTGGAACCACCGCGACCCGTCGAGGTTACCGGCCACGACGACCACCTCGGCTGGCAGCGGCAGGATGAAGGAAAATGGTTTGTGGGAATCCATGTCAAGAACGGTCGGATCAGCGACGAAGATAGCTCCCAGCTGAAGTCCGCCTTGAAGCGAATTGCCGATCGTTTCGTTTGCAGTTTTCGGCTTACTCCTCAGCGCAACATCTTGGTGTGCGATATTGAAGCTGCTGATTGTCTCACGATCGACGCCATCTTGGCGCATCACAACGTGCCAACCGTCGGCTCGCTAAGCAATGTTCGCCGCTATTCAGAAGGCTGTCCGGGCTTGCCCAATTGCTCGGCGGCGATTACGGAGAGCGAGCGGCTGCTTCCCAGTATTGTCGACGAGTTAGAGACCGAGATATCGCAACTGGGCCTCAGCAAGGAGCGATTCACGGTTCGGATTACGGGCTGTCCGTTCGGCTGCACCCGTTGTTATCTGGCGGACATCGCCATCGTCGGGCGAACGGTGGACCTGGAAACAAAGCGAGACAAGTACGCGATTTTTCTCGGCGGCGACAGCCTCGGTCGACGACTCGGTACGCTGTACAAGGATCTGATTCCAGCCGATCAGATCATGGCCACCTTGCGCCCGCTGCTGCTCAGTTTTCGCCAGTCGCGGTTGGAAGGTGAAGCATTGGGAGATTTCTTCGTTCGCACTAGCACATAGGTGATGTCGAGATGAACAGTCAGATCGTTAAGTTTGGAGTGCT
Source organism: Planctomycetota bacterium (assembly GCA_963204995.1). GTDB lineage: Bacteria > Planctomycetota > Planctomycetia > Pirellulales > Pirellulaceae. Next base: position 3,232 of record CAUJKL010000744.1, read on the forward strand.
GTTGGTGGCAGCATTCGGTCTTACGAAAGTCTCGCGCGGCGGTGACGATCAACTCGCGAAACAACCGCCAGCGGCCAGTCAACTCGTCGATGCCACAGCGCTTCGACGCACGATCGAAGATCTGACGGCTTCCTTCGGTCGGCAATATCCGCGCGGCGAGGAATTCCTAGCGCGATTGGACGAAATCGAGAGTCAATTGAAGGCCAGTGCCCAGGACGGCAAGTCCGCCGTGGCTCTGTTGGCATTACAGAAAGAGGCTCTGTTGGCGAACCCGCTGCTCGACTTCGAGCGGTTGTTGCTCGTGCGACGTAAGAGCAATTCGCCGACACTCGGCTTGCCGATGAACTGGCAAGGCAACGGCAGCCTGCCGCGCACGGGGTTCGATGACGAACTCACTGTCCTGTCACCGGTCCAACCCGATGGGCCACTGACCACTTTGTACAAGCCACAGCCAGGCCGCTTTATCGGCGATGTCGACTTGCACTTTGACGGTGATCGATTGCTCTTTTCTTCCATCGGCACAAGCAATCGCTGGCAAGTTCACGAGATGATGCTCGAAGATGGCAGCCTGCGCCAGGCAACACGCGGCTTGGAGACCGATGTTGACAACTACGACGCTTGCTATCTGCCCAGCGGCAATATCATTTTCAGCTCCACGGCGTGCTTCAAGGGCGTCCCCTGCGTCAAGGGCTCGGATCACGTCGCCAACTTGTACGTGATGGATGAGCGCGGCGAACAGATGCGGCAACTGACCTTCGACCAGGATCACGACTGGTGTCCTACGGTGATGGAGAACGGTCGCGTGCTGTATCAGCGTTGGGAGTACTCCGATATCCCGCACTTTGCTTCGCGGCTGCTCTTCCAGATGAATCCCGATGGCACCGAGCAAGCAGAGTTTTACGGCAGCAATTCATACTGGCCCAACTCGATGTTCTACGCTCGGCCGATCCCTGGCCAATCCACGAAGTTCGTTGCGGTCATCAGCGGCCATCACGATGTGCCGCGGATGGGAGAACTCGTCCTGTTCGATACGGCGCGAGGGCACCAGGAAGCGGACGGCGCTTTACAACGCATTCCCGGCTACGACAAACGCGTCGAACCGATTCTTCGCGACGACCTCGTGAAGGCGAGTTGGCCCAAGTTCCTCCATCCGTGGCCGCTGAGCGACAAGTATTTCATTGTGTCCGCTCAGCCCACCGCCGAGTCGAACTGGGGAATCTATCTGGTCGACATCTTCGACAACATGTTGTTACTCAAGGAATCGCCCGGCGATGCACTGTTCGAGCCGATTCCGCTGCGACCCACGAAACAGCCGCCGGCGATCCCCAGCCGGGTCCAAAAGGGACGCACGGATGCGTCGGTCTACATGGAGGATGTTTATGCTGGTCCGGGTCTGGCGGGGGTGCCGCGCGGTACTGTCAAGAAGTTGCGGCTGTTTACTTATCACTTCGCCTATCAGGGCATGGGAGGCCAAGTGAACCGAGTTGGATTGGACGGGCCTTGGGATGTGAAGCAAGTCATCGGCACCGTGCCCGTCGAAGAAGACGGTTCGTCGGCGTTTCGTATTCCCGCCAATACACCAATTTCCGTCCAGCCTCTTGATGCGGAAGGCAAGGCTCTGCAACTGATGCGCAGCTGGTTTGTCGGCATGCCGGGCGAACGCGTTTCTTGCGTCGGCTGCCACGCGGGACACCACCGCAGCCCGTCGAACAAGACAACGCTTGCTCTCGACAAGACGCTCGCCGAAATCAGCCCTTGGCACGGCCCCACGCGCGGGTTCTCCTTCGAACGCGAAGTGCAACCGGTCCTCGACCGGCACTGCATCCGCTGTCACAACGACCGACCGCGAGATGACGGAACGAGGATTCCCGATCTGCGTCGACAAGCTGCCGTGCATCCTGTCGCGGCTGGCGACAGTTATAATCACGGCACGAAGTTCAGTCCGTCTTATCTCGCACTGCGACGCTTCGTCCGCTCGCCAACGATCGAGAGCGACATGCATCTGCTGACTCCGCTGGAGTTTCACGCCGACACGACTCGGCTCGTGCAGATGTTGCGAAAGGGACATCATGGCGTCCGGCTCGATGAAGAAGCCTGGGACCGGCTGGTCACTTGGATCGATCTCGGCACACCGGCGCATGGCACGTGGCGAGAGATCGTCGGAGACAACTTGGTCCAATCGCAATACACCCGCCGCCGCGAGATGTCAAAACGTTACGCCGGACGCGACGAAGATCCCGAATCCTTCGATGTACCGTTGCCGGAGAACAATATCGTCGCCACCGCAGAGAGTGAAACTTCGGGAACGGTTGCGAGAGCAGAAGTTGCAGCTCGTACCGAGCCTGTTCGCGTCGCGACATCTGACAAGCAGACGCCGCGATTGGAGTTGCCGACTCAACAAGTCGATCTTGGCGGTGGCGTGAAACTGGAGTTAGTGCAGATCCCCGCCGGGGAATTCCTGATGGGAGAAGCGATCGGCCACCATGACGAGCAGCCGGTTCATCGCGTCCGTGTCGAACGACCCTATTGGATGGGACGCTTCGAAGTGACGAACGAGCAGTTTCAACGATTCGATGCGTCGCACGACAGCCGGCTGGAACACGGTGACTTTTTGCAATTCAGTCACGAGGAACGAGGCTATTTACTCAACGAGCCTCGGCAACCGGTGTGTCGCGTGTCGTGGCATCAGGCGAGGGCGTTTTGCGATTGGCTGTCGCAAGTCACTTCCCAGAAGTTCACCTTGCCAAGCGAAGCTCAGTGGGAATACGCCTGCCGAGCCGGAGTTCAACGTCCACTCAACTATGGCGACACGAGCGACGACTTCTCGCCTTGCGCCAACTTGGCCGACGCATCGCTAAGCAAGATCGACAGCTTCGCGCCCTGGAGCCTACCCGTCGGGGCAATCCCGTCATGGCGCCCCGCCGATGATAGGTTTACGGACGGCTTTCGCGTGAGCGCACCGATCGGCACCTACCAGCCGAACGCTTGGGGCCTGTTCGACATGCATGGCAATGTCGCCGAATGGACGCGGACTTCGTTCGACAAGTATCGCAGCTCAACTACGGATCTCGATGACCCCGCCGACACTCGACGTCGAGTCGTCCGTGGTGGATCGTGGTACGATCGACCGTCACAGGCCCGCTCCGGCTATCGGGCAAGTTACTGGCCCTATCAGCAAGTCTACGACGTTGGCTTCCGAGTTGTCTGGGAGGAAGAGTGAGCGGTTCGTCTCTAGTGCTAACAACCGCAATTCCGTCCCCGTTGTTTTTGTTAGCACGAGATGCCGTTTAGAGCCTTACGCGGCGAGGCTATGAAGAAATCGTGGGATCGGCTTCCAGTCTGTCATTTTCCCCGTATTTCTGACAGGCTGGAAGCCTATCCCACCGAATAAATCACAGCCTCGGCGGGTACGCGGGATCTTCGCGTCCATCGTCCCAATAGAAATGGTAATGTTTGCACTTGCGAGAATGTTTTTTTGAGTACGGCAAAGTCGTTGTCCTTGCGGCGGAACAGCATGTAGGACATGCTCATCTTGGGCGTTGCTACCCGCAGTACCGAGAACCAAGATAACGAGGGCCTCTATGACACGCACGATCGTTCTGGCAATTTTTCTGACCGCTGCTGTCGCGAACGCCGACGAGCTGTTGTTTCCGAATGCAAACTTCGAATCGGGTACGTTAGCGGGCTGGCGTGTCGAAGGCGAAGCGTTTCAAGTCCAACCGACCAAGGGCGACAATCCGGCAGTTCGCAATCGTGAGACGAGTAATCACGAAGGCGAGTATTGGATTGGCGGCTACGAAAACTATACCGGCACGATTGGCAAGCCCGGTGCAATACGCGGCGATTCGCTCACCGGAACTCTCACGTCGCCCGAATTCAAAATAACGAAGCCGTTCATCACGTTTCTGATCGGCGGCGGTGACTTGCCTGGGCAGATGGGTGTGAAGCTGATTTGCGAAGGCCAAGAGATCGAGTTGGCCAGTGGTGTCGATTCCGAAACGATGGTGAAGCAGAGCAGCGACGTCACGAAGTTCCTCGGCAAGTCGGCACGGCTGGTGATCTTCGACAACGCGACTGGCGGTTGGGGCCACATCAACGTCGACGCGTTCACCGCCAGCGACAAAGCGGTGCCCGACACGACCAAAGAATTCGCCTTCACCGACGGCATCTCGGCGGTCGCTTATCCCGACACCGGCTACGACCAACCGCTGCGGCCTCAGTTTCACTTTTCGTCGCGCCAGAATTGGCTGAACGATCCGAACGGCATGGTGTTCGATGGCGAGAAGTATCACCTGTTCTTCCAGCACAATCCGAAAGGCACGGGCTGGGGCAACATGACCTGGGGCCATGCCACCAGCCCCGACATGGTGCATTGGACACAGCGCGATCACGCGTTGTTGCCGTATCGAATTGATCGTCGCGCGGGTACGATCTTCTCGGGCACGGCGATCGTCGATCATAACAACAGTCTCGGCAAGCAAGTGGGCGACACGAAGACGCTGTGTGCTTTCTTTACGTTTGCCAACAAGCCGACGTTCTATCAGGCGATGGCTTACAGCACGGACAGCGGCGTATCGTGGACCTATTGGAATGAAGGCCGTGCGGTCGTGCCGAATCAGGGTTTCGATAGTGGCGAACGCGACCCGAAAGTATTCTGGCATGAAACCTCGCAGCGGTGGGTGATGGTGCTCTGGGTTCAGAAGAAGCCCGGACGCGTGCGTTTCTTCACGTCGAAGAATTTGACCGATTGGGAATTTGCTTCCGATCTGATGCGTGACTGGGCTTTCGAATGTATGGATCTGGTGTTCCTGCCTGTGGATGGTGACAGAGCGAACACGAAATGCTTAATCTACGACGCCAGCTTCGATTACGAGATCGGCACCTTCGATGGCCAGGAGTTTCATTCAGAAACCGAGCCGCTGAAGATGTCGCGCGGCAATTTCTACGCGGCTCAGACTTTCAACAACGCTCCGCAGGGGCGCGTTGTTCAGATCGGCTGGATGCGTGGCGGGCCGAACTCGGCACAAGCGTACGATCTGCCTTACAACCAACAGATGTCGTTCCCGTGTGAATTATCGCTGAGAACAACACCGGATGGCGTGAGGCTGTTTTGCTGGCCGGTGAAGGAGATCGAAGCGCTGACAAAGCGGTTGCACTCCATGAAGGACATCACTCTCTCTGGCAGCACCAACGCGCTGGCCGATGTTTCGAGGCTCGACTTAGTCGACCTGACCGTCGAGTTCGAACCGGGAACCGCGTCGCAAGTCGTCTTTGATCTGCCAGGGGTTTCCGTCTGGTACGATGCCAAAGAGCAAGTGCTCAAGCACACCGGCGTCGACAACGAAGGCCAGTCGCGCGAGTATTGGACGATCGACAAGTTGCCTCCGCGCGACGGCGTCGTGAAACTGCGATTGCTGGTCGACCGACTGTCGCTCGAAGCGTTCGCTTTCGATGGCGAGACGTTCGGTGCTCACTACATCAACCCGAAACTCGGTCCCCAACAACACTCGATCCATGCGATCGGCGGTGAGGCGAAGATTCGGCGTTTGGAACTGAGGGAGCTGAACTCGGCGTGGTAAACAGTGTGGACGCGGCCTATCGATGTCAGTAAGATAGAGAGGTCGCTGGTAACGGCGATCCCACCCTGACACTTGTGTCATCCACCCGCCAACCCTCCCCCTCCGTCTGGCGAAGATATGACCACTCACAATACTGTTCGTCTGCTAAAGCTTTTTTCGCGATGCGTGGTCGGCCCGTCGATCGTCATCGTGGCCTTCCTGTCATCGGTCGGTGCGGCCGAGCAGATTCGCGCGGTGAGCTTTGTGAACGACGTCGTGCCGGTGCTGACGAAGGCCGGATGTAACGCAGGGGTGTGCCATGCCAAGGCCGGGGGCGGGCAGAACGGATTTCAGCTTTCGCTGCTCGGATTCGAGCCGCAGGAAGATTACGAGCATTTGGTACTGGAAGGACGCGGGCGACGACTGTTTCCAGCCGACCCAGAGCGAAGCTTGTTCTTAATGAAAGCAACCGGACAGATCCCGCACGGTGGTGGCGTTCGCATCGATGCGACTTCCGAAAGTTACGCACTGCTGGTTGGATGGATTCAGCAAGGGACACCGTATACCACTGCAAGTGATTCAGAGTTGATGTCGATTACCGTCGAGCCGGACCGTGGTTTACTCATCGCTCACGGTGAACAGCAACTCAAGTCGATCGCACACTACTCGGATGGCACGACTCGCGACATCACCGCGTTGGCGCTGTATGAATGCAACGACAGCGCGATGGCCGAGGTGACGAGCGCGGGCTTGGTGACGGCGACCGATATTCCCGGCAAGGTCGCCGTGATGTTGCGTTATCAAGGCAAGGTCGCTGTTTACAATGCTTCGGTGCCGCTGGGTGCTCCCGTCGAGACGGTGCCCGCCGCCCGGAACTTCGTCGACGAGTTGGTCTTTGCCAATTTGAAGGAACTGGGCATTCCGCCTTCTCCGGTTTGCGATGATGCAACCTTCTTGCGCCGCGTGTCGCTGGATATCGGCGGGCGACTGCCCACCGAGGCGGAAGCTCGCGAGTTCCTGGCGAGCACCGAACCGGACAAACGCGACCAGGCGATCGCGGCTTTGTTGCGGAGCCCCGACTATGCGGACTATTTCGCGAACAAGTGGACGACCCTGCTGAAGAACCGTCGCGACGATGCGAGCGACATCACGTCCAACTTTGCGTTTCACTCGTGGATTCGCGACAGCTTGCTCGCTAACAAACCTTACGACCAGCTCGTGAGAGAACTTCTCGCCGCCACGGGCACGGTCATCGCGAACCCTCCCGTGGCTTGGTACAAGCGAGTGAAGGAGCCCAAGGAACAGATCGAGGATGTGGCGCAGTTATTCCTTGGCGTGCGGATGCAGTGTGCTCAATGCCATCATCATCCGTTCGAGCGTTGGAGTCAGGACGATTACTACGGACTGTCCGCGTTCTTCAGCCAGGTCGGCCGCAAACCGACCGACACGCGTGGTGAAGACCTCATCTTTCATCAACGCGGTGTGGCCGGTGCGAAGAATGTTAAGACCGGCTTGACCGTGACACCGGCGGCTCTCGGAGACGATGTCGGTGTTATTCCGCCGGATGAAGACCCGCGGTTGCGGCTGGCGGATTGGATGAGCGGCGAGGCGAATCCGTTCTTTGCCAAGGCGCTTGTGAATCGCTATTGGAAACATTTCTTCAAGCGAGGATTGATCGAGCCCGAAGATGATATCCGCGATACGAACCCGCCCACGAATCCGGAGTTGCTGGCGGCGTTGGAAAATCATTTCCGCACGAGCGGCTTCGATTTGAAGGAGTTGGTGCGCGTGATCACCAGTTCGCACGCCTATCAGTTGAGTTCTGTTCCGAACGAACATAATCTCGCAGATCGCCAGAATTATTCGCGTTACTATCCGAAGCGATTGCAGGCCGAAGTGTTGCTGGATGCCTTCGACCAACTGTGCGGTGCGACGACTTCGTTTGCGAATCTGCCAGCTGGGACACGAGCCATCGCTTTGCCGGATAACAGCTACAACAATTCATCGCCGTTCCTCCGCGTGTTCGGACGTCCGGACAGTTCGAGCGTGTGTGAGTGCGAACGCGTGCAATCGGCCAGCCTCGCGCAGAGCCTGCATTTGCTCAACGCTGCGGATATCAAAGCCAAGTTGGCGACGAGCGGCGGCCGTGCCGAGCGGCTCGCGAAGGAAGAAAAGCCTGACGCTGAGAAGATTCGCGAGCTATACATGGCCGCGTTTGCACGAGAACCTCGTGCCGCCGAGTTGCAGACGGTCGTTGAGTACCTGGCGGAGGAGCGTACTGATGCCGAGGGGAAACCAATCGACAAGGCCAGAGCGTCTCGCGAGAATCTTCAGGATCTCGTGTGGGCGTTAACTAATACCAAGGAGTTTTTGTTTAATCACTAGAGTGGTGCTGGCTGGGACGAAAGGATCGGATCGGCAGAACGATGCGGTCAGAATGATGAAGAGCCAAATTGTTCGGCCTCTATCATCCTGCCAACTGAATCTCGAAAACAACTAAACGCGTAGAAAGACATCGTGCTAATCCCATGACTAACTGCAAACTTCTGATGCTCGTGGCGCTCAGTGCCGTCTGCTGTGGGTCCACTGCGTCGGCACAATCCGTTTGCCTCCCCGCCCCGCGTCTGCTGACGACGATGCCGATGGGAGGTCGAGTGGGGACGGAAGTCGAAGTTGTGATTACCGGCGAAGCGATCGAAGACATCGACCAGCTGTTGTTCTCGCATCCTGGAATCACGGCCGCGCCGAAACTTGCTGCCGACGGCAAGCCGGTGCCAAACACATTTCTGCTGAACATCAAGGCCGATTGCCCGCCGGGGATTCACGAAGCGCGAGTCATGTCGCGGCTGGGCGTTTCGACATCGCGTGTCTTTACAGTCGGTACGTTGCCCGAAGTGACGCAAGACCAGCCGAGTACGACAGTCGCAGCGGCGATGCCGCTGGAAGTGAATTCGATCTGCAATGCGACCTTACCGGTGCGGGCGGTGAATCACTATTCCTTCGCCGCGACCAAGGGGCAACGCATTATCGTCGACTGTGCCGACAAAGGCATCGACTCGAAGATGAACCCCGTGTTGATCATCGCCGATGCCGCAGGCCGCGATCTGGTTGTCGAGCGTCGTGGCGGCGCGCTCGACTTCACGGTGCCGAGTGACGCCACGTATGTAATTAAAGTACACGAGCTCACGTTCCAAGGTGGCGCTAATTATTTTTATCGATTGGCTCTTCAGGAAGTTGCCGCCGATGCGCCGATCGTGCGGCTGCCGAGCACGCGAGCGGTCAGTTCGTTCTCCTGGCCGCCGACGAACCTGGCCCAAGTCGCATCGTCCACGGAAACCGAACCGAACAATCAACACGCTCAGGCCCAGAAAATCACTCTGCCCTGCGACATCGCGGGCAGTTTCTTTCCAGCCGCAGATGTCGATACCTTTGAGTTCACCGCGAAGAAGGGCGAAGTGTGGTGGGCGGAAGTCGCCTCCGAGCGACTCGGTCGTCCGACTGATCCTTCCATGATCGTCCAGCAAGTCACGGGCGCGGGCGCGGATGAGAAGCTGACGGATGTTGTGGAACTCTCCGACATTCAGAGTCCGGTGAAGCGATCAAGTAATGGCTACGCCTACGACGGCCCGCCGTACAATGCGGGCTCGACCGACATCTTGGGCAAGATCGAGATCAAGGAGGATGGCGTCTATCGTATGCAGTTGTCCGATCTGTTCGGCGGCACGCGGAACGATCCGCAAAACGAATACCGCTTGATCATCCGCCCAGCCGCTCCCGACTTCGCGCTGGTTGCTTGGGCGTTGCACATGGAGTTGCGAAATGGCGATCGCAACGCGCTGTCTAAGCCACTTGCCTTGCGTGGTGGATCGACGATGGCGTTGGAGGTGGTGGCGGTTCGGCGTGATGGGTTCGATGGCGAGATCGAATTGAAGATGGAGCAGCTGCCCGAAGGAGTTACCGCCACTGGGTTGAAGATTCCCGCCGGCGCGTCGCGTGGCATCATGCTGCTGACGGCGAGAGAAGATGCTCCTCGAGGAATGCAGCTCGCGAGTTTCACCGGTCGCGCGAAGATCGGCGATAAGGAAGTTGTGCATCCCTGCCAGGTGGCTTGCATGGCATGGCCCGTTCGCGATGCCTGGAGCGAGATTCCGACGCCGCGATTGCTCGCTGATGTGCCTGTGTCCGTGGGCGCTTCCGAGTTGGCAGCCATCTCGCTCGCTCCTGCCGAGAATAAAGTGTGGGAAGTGACGGCCGGTGAGAAGCTGAAGATTCCGCTCAAACATATTCGTCGCGAGGAGTTTTCTGGCGAGATAATGAGCTTAAAGACTTTTGGCGCGGGCTTCGATCGTGCGCCGAGTTTCGAAGTGTCGTTAAAGGCTGACCAGTCGGAAGCGGTGTTCGATCTCGCCACACTGAAGCCGCCACCGGGCGAGTATCTCGTGGCTTTCTATGGCAGTGCCGTGGCGAAATATCGATATAATCCAGAGGCCGTGATCGCTGCCGAGTTTGCTCATAAGCTGGCTCAAGAGGAAGCGAACGCAGCTGCCGAGGAAGCCGCACAGGCCGCTCCTGCATCGGCTGAAAGAAAACAAGCTGCCGACGCCGCACTGGCTGCCGCCACCAAGCGTCTTCAAGAAGCGACTCAGCAAGCACAACCCCAAGACATCGTCGATATTATTGTGTCCGAACCCATTGCCATTCGCGTTAAAGCTGCGGAGACAAAATGAGCAAGTCACGAAAGACATCAGCGCACAAGTGCTGCCCTGGACCGAACAACTTCGCAGCCAGCGACCGACGCGATTTCATGCGTCTTGGCTTGGCGGGGTTCGCGAGTTTGACTCTGCCGGGTGTTATGCGGCTGCGGGCTGCGAGTGCCGCTGCCGAGAATGCGAGCAGCAAACAGACAAAGACCGCCGTAATCATGGTGTGGCAGCCGGGTGGTTGCTCGCACATCGACACGTATGATCCCAAGCCGCAAGCGGGCAGCGAGTATCGTGGACCGTTCAGCACGATCCCGACCAAAGTGCCTGGGTTACAGTTCACGGAACTGCTGCCGAGGCAAGCGAAGATCGCCGATAAGTTCACGGTGCTGCGGAGCATGTATCAGAATGCCGGTGGACATCCGGCCGGTTCGATGCAGTTGCTCTCGGGGGATTCCGACACTCGCGATAAACCAGCACCTCGTTTGCCCGACTGGATGTCGGTGGCCAATTACATGCGTTCCGCGAAAGGCCCCCGTACGAACCCGCTGCCAGTCTATGTCGGTGTGAACCCGCCGACTTCTTATACCGGTTCCGCCTATTTGGGCGACGCGTATGCGCCGTTCTCGGTGACGGGCGATCCCAGCTCGCCAAACTTTGTTGTGCCCAACATCGGCCTGACCGATCAGAACGAGATTAATCGGTTGGGGCGTCGCGCGACGTTACGTCAGAAACTCGATACGATCGAGCGTGCGTTCGATCAGCAAGGCGAACTCGGTGCGCTCGATCAATTCGAGACGCAAGCGATGACGTTGCTCACCAACCCGCTGACGAAGGACGCGTTCGATCTGAGCAAAGAAGATGATCGCACGCGCGACCGCTACGGACGAAACACGTGGGGGCAACAACTGCTGCTGGCTCGCCGATTGGTCGAAGCCGGAGTCGAAGTCCTCACCAGCAGCCTGCACGGTCCTCTGTGTGGCCGCGTGCAGAACTGGGACGATCATGCCGTCAATCATCACGTCTTCGATGCGCTGCGATTTCGCGCGGAGGCTTATGACCAAGCCGTGTCGGCGCTGATCGAAGACATCTACGAGCGGGGATTGGACAAGCGAGTGCTGGTCGTGGTCACGGGCGAATTCGGGCGAACACCAACGATCAGCTATTCGCCGAGTACTGGAGCGGGCAACGCCAGCGCCCCGGCCGGCACCAAACAGCCCGGTCGCGATCATTGGCCACGCGCCTTCTCGAACCTGTGGGCCGGTGGCGGTATCGAAACGGGCCGATTCATCGGCGCTACGGATAAACGAGCGGAAGACTCTGTCGATCGCCGTTGTGGTCCGGGCGATTTCCTGGCCACGATCTATCATCACTTGGGGATCGATTCGTCCAATACCCTGATCAAGGATTTCAACGGCCGCCCCACGCCGATCGTCGACCACGGCAAACCGATTCCCGAGTTGATCGGTTAGACCTTGCCTCGCCTGGGGTGACGCGCAGAGTAGAGCAATTGTCCTCAATTGCTCCGGGAACAGTTGGGACAACTGTTCTACAAAACCGGGCAAGGTATGGATGTCGCGCGACGTAAAACGCTACTGGCACGAATCTCTCGCCTAAGACGCTTGCCGAGTTCCTTGTCGGTGGGGCTTCCTTGTTTGCAGACGTGAATTTCTGGTTCCCATGCTCCGCGTGGGAACCCGGTGCTCGTCCGGCTCTGCCGGACTTACGGGGAGGAGCCTCACAAGCAGTGCGTTCCCAGGCAGGAGCCCAGTTGCCGGTAAAGACATCCTTGCTCGCCGACTCGCAATTGTCACCGCCGCGTAAAACCGTGCGTCGTGAGCTCCGCCATGTCGCTTCTTGAGTTGCACTCGCGCAGAAGCCACCGGCGTCGTGTATCCACAGCGCGGACATGTCGCGGAGCCGCGTTCCACCGTGCCGTCGAACGAGGGATGTGAGATGTGAAATTTGAAATTTGAAATCTGAAATCTGAGATCTGAGATTTGAGATTTGAGATTTGAGATTTGAGAATGCGAGACCCAGCCGTCGCGCTGTTTCACGAGGATGTCGAAGTCCGCCCGCTTCTCCTGCGGGTTCGAAACGGAGCCGCAGCGCGACGGCGCGATTGGCCTTCTTCGCCCGCCACAGCGAGCGAATCAGCGGGACTTCCGCGCCGCACCACGGACCCTCACAGCGAATCGCCCGCGCCCACAAGTACGCGATCTGCGTCGCGCCGTCCGCGTCTTGCAGGTAGAACGAGAATTCGGCTGGGATGGTCACTGGACTCACGAGCTTCTTGAGTTCGCGAAGTCGCGATCAAGGCCATCATTCCATCTTGCCAGGGAAAACGTGTCCTTCGGCTTCCATCGCGACGGCATAGAGCGAAGTCCGCGCCGTGACGAACAGCGTGCGGTTGTCGGGGCCGCCAAAGACGCAGTTGGCGGGCTGTTCCGGGAAGCTCAGAATGCCGAGCAGCTTGCCGTGCGGATCGTAGATTTGAATCCCCAGATTCGACGTGATGTACAAATTGCCGTTCGTGTCGATCGTCAAGCCGTCACCACCAGTATTGTCTTTCCCTTCCGGCTGTTGTAACTCGCAGAGAACCTTTCCCACGCCGAGTTTTCCTGGGCTCACGACGGGGTACGCCATCATCTGCTTCTGCAACGTTGGAACGACGTACAACGTCTTCTCGTCCGGCGACAGAATCACGCCGTTGGGAGCTTTGAGGTCATCGATCAGCCGCGTCACTCGACCGTCGGCCGCCGCGTAATAGACTGCGACCACTTCTTGCGGCAACGGCATTGGGGCGCGGAAGTGCGGATCGGTAAAGTAGACGCCTCCCTCGCGATCGACCACCAGATCGTTCGGCGCGTTGAAACGCTGGCCGTTGTATTGTGCAGCGAGCACCTTGGTATCCTTGCTCGCCACGTTAATCGCCACCAACCGCCCATCCATCTCGCACGCCAGCAACCGACCGCGGTTGTACATCAAGCCGTTCGTGTGGTTTGACGGTTCGAGGAAGACACTCAGCACGCCGGCCGCGTCGACCTTGTAAATGCGATTCGCCGGAATGTCGCTGAAGTAGAGATTCCCATGGTCATCCTGGGTCGGACCTTCCGTGAACTGTAATTCCCCGTGCAGCTTTCGTATCTCGCCCTTCGGTCCGATGCCAGGAATCGCGTCGGCAGACAGCAGCGGAACGCTGGCCCAAGAGCCAATCAGCAGCGAGGCAACAAGGCGGTAGGTCCAATTCTTCATGATGCGGTCTCTCCGGTTGGAAACAAAGTGGATGAAAATCTGACCGGTTCGTTTGCTCCGGTCCCAGCAACTGGTTGTGCGAGTTCGAACAGGCCCCGGCGGGCACTGCGGTCATCGTAACGGAAGGGCGGGCCGCTCCGCAACGCTGCTGGCGATGTTCTTGCGTTCGGACAACGAGCCTGCCGTTCCGCAGACTCGTCTCCCTTGAACAGGGATGTGAAGTCAGGCTCGAAGACTAGGTTTTTATGCACGCTCGCCTTGATAGCCATCGCCGGAAGTACTGCCACTTGCTTGCAAGTCTCGTCCGACGGGATAGGATGTCGCTATCGCGAAGTCCGGACGACCCTCCAGGATCGCCTCGGCGCGACTGACTTGTCGTGCGCATCAACCACAAGGACCAACGGGAGTGGGAGCGGCCTACTGCCGTAGCCGGTCGGGACTGCTGCCTTTACTCGCCGATGGGGAGCAAGAGTCTGGGCAGCGCGTGGGCACGGAAACTATCCCTGACACCGTTGGCTTCGGAGTGGCGGCACAATCACCAATAGAGGAAAAGTTTGCCGAATCAACACTCAAGTGAAGAGCCTTCGAGATCACTTCGAGGCCGCCATCCTCGCAAGCGTGGCGGAGGCTCATGCGAACGCAGGTAGCTTTGTTTAGTGCGGCAAAGTCTAGTAAAGTGAAACACACAGCGTTTCAGAAAAAGGAGACGGAGGTTGGTCGGAGTATTGTCGTTGCTAGTGGCGCTCACGCTGTCGCTACTGATCACGCGAGTCGCGGCGATGGCGCTGATGTTCACGGGATTGTCGCGGGAAGCTGCCAAGTTCCAGGCGCGGTCGGCATTCACTGGCGTCGGCTATACAACGCAAGAGTCGGAACGGACGGTCAACCATCCGGTTCGTCGACGAATCATCATGCTGCTGATGTTGCTGGGAAACGTCGGCGTGGCAACCGTCGCAGCAACGATCATGGTTTCGTTCATGAACACCAGCGACGCCACCGCGCAGCAACGAACCGGTATTCTCGGCCTGCTCGCCGCAGGATTGCTGGTGATGTGGGTGGTGTTCAACAGTCGCTGGATCGAGCGTCACATGAATCGCGTGATCGCTTGGGCATTGAAGACGTTTACGGATCTCGATGTGCGGGACTACGTGGCGTTGCTCGAGCTTTCGAGCGGCTTTGCGGTCTCAGAGATGTTGGTTGAACCGAATGATTGGCTGGCGGGAAAGACGTTAGCCGAACTGCGGTTGTCCGACGAAGGAATTCTCATATTGGGTATCCGCTCGAACAAGGGAAAGTTTTACGGCACTCCTCGTGGGGACAATCGTCCATGTCCTGGTGATGTATTGATCGTCTACGGACATCTGGACGACATCGCCCGACTCGATCAACGACGTGCTGGGCGAAGGGGCGACGAAGAGCATCTGTATGCTGTTGAGGAGCAAGAGGAATTTGAAGAGACGCATTCGATCGAGCGGCAGTCCGGAGAAGACAACGATGACGCCTCTTGCGAATAAGGTTTCTGAAGAAAGAAGCGCAGGGCGAAGCCGATTACGCGGCCAGCTTCTTTCGTTGCTACGCCGGTTATGCCGATCATCTCCAGCCGAAGCAACTCGCCGCCCGCGCGGTCACAAGTCGTAGGACCGATCTCCAGGCCCGTCATACGTGGGACGGGCCAGGAGCCCCGTCTTACCTATTTTGGTGTCGCCAGAATCGCAAACAGAAAAGGCCGACGAAGCAATGCTCTTCGACGGCCTTAGTCAATTCAGGGGTGGCTGAGGGGACTCGAACCCCCGACTTTCGGAATCACAATCCGACGCTCTAACCAACTGAGCTACAGCCACCATCTTGGTGATGGATTGATTCTAGCCGTCACTTTTGGGGTGGTCAACGGCTTCGATACTTGGCTTAAACGCCCTTTTTCGGCGTTCCTAACCGTTCTCGCTTTGTTCGGCGATCGCCGCACGGTTGCTCAGAACATTGACTGGGGATATCGCAACCAACATACTGACTCGCGAGTTCGCATCGGTTGGGCAACGGATGCCAACTCGACGCAAGACCCGCCCGATTACCGCACAACCAAAGACCCGCCATGTACAACGTAGACCGACTCGGGGCGGATCGCATCGTGAATAAATACTGAGTCGCATTTGGACTGCCGTGACTTGTCACAGCTTTCCTTTGCGGCAAAGCCGCTTTCGGTTTGCGGCTCGGCCACACTTGAAGACTGGCTCCACCAAGAAAAATGAGAAAGCGGCGACAAGTCACCGCAGTCCAAATTGGAAGCAGAATAACATGACCACCATCGATGTTACGAAGACCCACATTGCCAAAGAACTGAAGCACGATAGCCCCATCATCTCCTGCCGCTTCGATCCGACGGGTAAGTACGTCTTCTTCGGTGCCCAGGATTTCAAAGTCTGGCGTTGGCAGTGGAGCGGCGACGCCAAAACTGAGTTCAATCACAATGCTTGGGTTCGCGGCATCGCGTTTCATCCAAACGGCGAGACGGTTTTAACGGCCGGCTATGATGGGCGATTGGTGTGGTGGCCAGCGGCGGCGGACAAACCGGAAGCCCTTCGCGAAACGCAAGCTCACGAGGGTTGGGCGCGCTCTGTCGCCGTCAGCCCCGATGGCTCGCTGGTGGCCACCGCGGGCAACGATCACAAGGTCAAGCTGTGGAATTTCGCGGACGGTTCACTCGTGAAAGAGTTCGCCGGTCACGAATGCCACGTCTATAACGTGCTGTTTCATCCCGATGGCAAGAGCCTCGTGTCCGGAGACCTCAAGGCCAACCTCATCCACTGGAATATCGAGACCGGCGAGCAGTGTCGCAAGATGACCGCCGAGTCGCTCTGCAAGTACGACACAACGTTCCTCGCGGACATTGGCGGCTTCCGGGGATTGGCGTTCGACGCCGCTGGTAAGCGGCTGGCCGGCAGCGGCATCACCAACGTGACGAATGCCTTCGCAGGGATCGGCAATCCGGCGGTTGTTGAATACGACTGGGCTTCCGCCGAATTGAAGATCCAACACGAATCGAAAGCCAAGCTACAAGGTGTTGGCTGGGGAGTCGTGTTCCATCCCGAGGACTTCTTGATAGGCATCTCGGGCGGTGGAGGTGGCGGCTATCTTCTATTCTGGAAGCCCGATGGCAAAGAGGAGTTTCACCAATTCAAGCTACCGAACAACGCCCGTGATCTCGATCTTGCGAAAGACGGGCTGCACGTTGTCACCGGTCACTATGACCGTCACGTGCGAGTTTCACGATTGGCCGAGAAGAGTATCTAAAAAAGAGAATGATCGCGGGTCGTTTCACTCCGGAAGTTGAACCGCTTTCAAAACAGCAGAGGTCGCTTGAGATTTGTTCAGCACATAGAAGTGGATACCAGGCACTTCGGCGTCGATCAAGTCTTGTACCTGCTTGGTTGCAAAGTCGATACCGACTTGAAACTGCCAGTCTTCGTCTTCGCGCTGGCCCAGGTCTTTTACAAACTCGTCGGGCAGGCGGGCGGCACACATCGACGTGATCCGCTGGATCTGGGCGAGACTGGTCACGGGCAGGATGCCAGGCACCAATGGCACATGAATCCCAGCCCCTTCGCAGCGATCGCGGAAGCGGAAGAAGTCGTCGTTGCCATAGAACAGTTGAGTCACGACGATGTCGGCACCGGCGTCGACCTTTCGTTTCAGATTCTCCAAATCGACTTCGGGGCTGGGAGCTTCCTGGTGCGTTTCGGGATAACCGGCAACAGCGATCCCGAAGTTGGGAAACTCGCTACGAATCAAAGTCACCAATTCATTCGCATAGCTCAGTCCGCCTGCGACGGCTTGGAAACTTGTTTCACCGCGCGGCGGATCGCCGCGCAAGGCGACGATGTAGTCGATGCCGCGACGCGACGCTTCGTGCAAGTACGCTCGCAGTTGATCAACCGTTGAACCAACACAAGTCAGATGGGAAGCAACGGGCAAGTTGTAGCGCTGCTTGACTTGCTCGACGATGCCGAGCGTCTTGTCCTGTGTCGATCCACCCGCGCCGTAGGTGCAAGTGATGAAGTCCGGCTTGAACTCGACAAGCTGGTCCACATGTCGATACATCGCCTCTTCACCGGCATCGGTTTTCGGCGGGAACAGCTCGAATGAAAGGCCAAGTTTGCCGGGGCCATAATGTTTGGTAAGTGTCATGTTGTAAGTTCTATCCATCGGGGTTCAATTGACCAGACGTCAGCGGCCAGATCTTGCCAGCCTTAACTACAGAGACAGCGGATCGCCGGCCAGTTGCCGCTCGTCGCGGCTCAATTCGTACATGTCGTGGAGCAGTTGTATGTCGCACGGCCGCTGCTCGACCTTGCGGCGGCGGAACATGCGTTGTTGTGTGGCGATCATGACTTCGGGTGGCAACTCTGTCACCTGACCGAACAGCCGAGCATAGTTGACGTAGCTCGGCACGTTCGTGGTTACGAACCCGTACAACATACTGCACACGCCGATCGACTTGCCGGTGAAGATGCTGGTATTGATTGCGGACTTGGAATAATCGCCAATCGTACAGCCAACGAACTGCATTCCCGTCGCGATTTTTTCGCCTTGATGGTCGACGTTGACCGTGCCATATGTATTCTTGAGATCGCTGTTGCAAGTCCCGGCTCCCAGATTGATCCAGCTGCCAAGGTAGCTGTGACCGAGGAACCCGTGATGTTGTTTGTTGGTATAGGGCTCGATGACCGACGCTTCGACCTCGCCGCCGATCTTCGTGGTGTGCCCGATGCTGACAGCGTCTTTCACGGCTGCGTGTTCGATCAGCTTCGCACCGTGCCCGATGTAAGCTGGACCGTTGAGGTAACAGAACGGCCCCGTCACCGCATTACTTTCGAGAATAACTGGGCCAGAAGTCGTATCCGTGACAACGTACTGACCGAGACGCGCATTCGCACCCAGGAACACGCCGTCCGCGACCTCATGGTACGATCCGATCGACAATCGGTACTCCAGGTTCTCCGACAGGATCTGCATGTTGTAGCGAACGATGTCGTGCGGGTATTGGATCAGCGGCAGTTTGTAATTCAGCGGATTGAGTTGCGCGACTCCAGCCTTTACGAAGTACTCCGGCAACTGAGCCGTGGTCGGTGTGGCTCCCAGGACGCCTGCGTTTCGAGCAAACAGGATGGCGGCGATTTCTCCATCGTACATCACCACGCCAGATTGGTCGGACGCGAGCACTTCCTGCAGCGTCTGAAAGACCGTGCGCGAGGGCACCAGGCGCGCATTTACAAACAGGATCGATTTGGAATCGCCGAACGGCCCACTTCCTAAGTCGGAGTAATCCTGCCTTTGGATACCGGCAAGATGCGGGCGAACGATCCCGTGGATTGGGAGACCAAGAAGTTTCAACCAATCCAGCAAGCGAAACGCACCGCAACTGATCGCGTACGACGGACGCCCCAAAGTGACAGGATAGAGACGCGGCACGTGTTCATCTTCGAACACAACAATGGTCATCATTCACCGATCTTTCGTCGAGACGAGCGGCAGCGGTTCCTTGACATTCCGCCCAATGGGGCAGTATCGGCACGCATCGCGACAGCGTCAAGCTCGATTTGGGCGATCTGTTCGAGTTGAGTGGGTCGCCCTATTTCCAACGGAATGCGGCGGCCAAGAAGATCGACCGACCCGGTTGCGAACCCCGTCTCGCGAGAGATAGAATCCCGTCTTTGGCGGTTGCGACGCACCCGATAGAAGTGGGTCCGGATCACCAGGTACTCGCCCGGATCGATCGGTGGTCTCGTTGCCCGATGGCCTTCAATTTCAGATGGAGAGTTCTCACGCATGGCATCAAAGATCTCGGCCGGAATCATTGGCACCGGCTTCATTGGCCCAGCCCACGTCGAAGCCGCTCGGAGACTGGGAAACGTGGAAATCCTAGCCGTTGCGGAGGCAAACGCGGACTTGGCGAAGGCCAAAGCTGCGGCCATGTCCATTCCAAAGTCGTACGGCAGCTACCATGACCTGCTGGCCGACCCCGACATCCAGGTCGTTCATAATTGCACGCCGAATCATCTACACCACCAAGTGAACAAGGACATCCTCGCGGCCGGCAAGCACGTGATCAGCGAGAAGCCGCTGGCCATGACCACGAAGGAAAGCAGCGAGTTGGTCCAACTCGCCAAGAAATCAGGGCTGATCCATGCCGTCGATTTCAACTACCGATACTACCCGCTAATTCAGCATGCACGCGAGATGGTCAAGGCCGGTGAAGTAGGCGATGTCTTTGCCATCCATGGATCGTACCTTCAGGATTGGCTGTTTAAGGAGACCGACTGGAATTGGCGGCTGGTTCCCGAGATGTCCGGCGAAAGCCGCGCGATCGCGGATATCGGTAGCCACTGGTGCGATCTATTGCAGTTCATCACGGGGTTGACGATTACCAGAGTGTGTGCCGACTTGCGTACCGTCCACAAGACGCGTCAGAAGCCCAAGAAGGAAGTAGAAACCTACGCTGGCAAAGTGCTCGCCCCCGAGGACTATGAGCCGCAAGCAATCAACACGGAAGATTATGCGTCGGTGTTGATCGAACTGTCCAACGGAGCACATGGAGTGTTCACCGTCAGCCAAGTGTCGGCTGGCCGAAAGAACCGTTTGTACTTCGAGATCGATGGTTCCAAATGCGCCATGTCTTGGGACCAAGAAAATCCCAACGAGATGTGGCTCGGTCATCGCGATAAGCCGAATGAAATCTTGGCCAAAGACCCGTCTTTGCTTCACCAAGCAGCTCGCGAGTATGCCCATTACCCAGGCGGACACTCCGAAGGCTATCCCGACGGTCCTAAGAACCTGTTTCGCAACGTCTATCGTGCCGTCGAAGCCGGTGTCATGCCGGATGATCCTGACTGGAGTACCTTCGAAGATGGGCACAAAGAAGTTGCGATCTGTGAAGCGGTACTGGCCAGCCAGAAAGCTCAGAGCTGGGTCGACGTAAAATACTAAGGTGCAAGACAACTAGGAGTTGAAACATGCCAGATAGAACGTGCAACGTTGCGCTCGTCGGAACAAAGTTCATGGGCCGGGCGCATTCGAATGCTTATCTGAACGTCGCGAAGTTTTTCGATCTGCCCGTAGCGCCGGTCATGCATACGGTGGCCGCCCGCAACGAACAAGAGACTCGCAATTTTGCAAAGCGTTGGGGATGGCAAAATGCGACGACCGATTGGCAGTCGGCCGTGGCGAACCAAGAAGTCGATCTGGTCGATATCGTGACGCCCAATAACGTCCATACCGAACACGCCATCGCCGCGCTGGAAGCGGGCAAGCATGTCGCCTGCGAAAAGCCGTTAGCAAACACGCTCGACAACGCTCGGCAGATGGTCGAGGCTGCCGAAAAGTCGCAGGGCAAGACGTTCGTGTGGTACAACTATCGCCGCTGTCCGGCGGTGGCCTTCGCACATCAACTTTGCAAGCAAGGCAAGTTGGGCCGCATCTATCAGATCCGTGGCTGTTATCTACAGGATTGGGCCGGACCCGATACGCCGCTGATGTGGCGGTTCGATGGCGAAGTGGCAGGCAGCGGCTCGTTGGGAGATCTGTGTGCCCACACGATCGATACGGCTCGGTTTATCACGGGTGACGAAGTGAGCGAGGTGATCGGCGCTACGATGGAGACTGTGATCAAAGAACGCGTCGTACTCGAATCGTCCGGCGGCGAGATTTCCGGTCGCGGCGCGGCGACCAGCACCAAGAAGGGCGCCAGCACAGTGGACGACATCGTGCTGTTCGTGGCTCGCATGGATAGCGGTGCCTTGGCGACTTTCGAAGCGACGCGTCTTTCGACCGGTTACAAGAACGCCAACCGCCTCGAAATCCACGGCGAGAAGGGTGCGATCCGTTTCAACTTTGAACGGATGAACGAATTGGATTGGTACGATGCGACCTTGCCCGAGGAGTTGCAAGGTTGGTCAACCATCAACGTTACCAATGGCAACGCGAACCATCCGTATGCTGCCGCCTGGTGGCCCGTGGCGCATGTCTTGGGTTACGAACACAGCTTCGTCAATCAAGCGGCCGATATCTTCAATGTGATTGGAGGCCAAGCAGCCGTGGTTCCGCTGCCGGACTTTGCCGACGCATATAAAGTCCAGCGCGTGCTTGCCGCTGTTGTGGAATCTGACAAAAACCGCAGCCCCGTCAGGCTTGCGGAAATCAAATAAAGCTCGGCGAACAAAGAGCGGGCTCGTGCTCGTCAAGGATTCGCTCACGAAAAAAGCCGCCTGCATAACAGGCGGCTTTTCTTATCCGATAGGGCCGTGGCGTTGGACTCTCTTGCGAAGAGCACAACCACCAAGGCACCTTTGTTGATGAAAGAAGCTCCGGTCGATTGCAGCGAGTGGAGTCGCTGGAAGAAAGACGAAGATCAGGCGTGCTTCTGCACTTGCCGTTAGTTGATCTTAGTCAATCCAAATTATTGGTCCCTCTGCCGGAATGCAGACCGGAGGATCTTTGTTCGTTCAATTATACTCCACAAAGTTGTGGAGTCATTCAACAGAAGCAATTAATCGGCAGATCGCTGGCAGAGGTTGCGTCGAAATGTCAGAAATCCTCGCGGCACATCGTTAAGCAATAACTGTGCCAAGCCCAAAGCACTAAGGCAGAAATGCGTCTAAGGTGCGCAGGTACTCGCGGCTCAAGAAATCGGCAAAGATGGTTTCGTGATCGGACGGGGTTACGTGGTCATGCGAAAGAACGGCTTCCGCGACCGTTCCCAGATCAACGCTGAGTTGTTCGATAATGGCCTCGATATCCAAATTCGCAAACATCTGTGCGATTTGTGAGTGAGCATTGCCAAGGGTGGCCTGCAACGCTTGCATTTCATCGATGATGCTCGCAACCGTATCGTCGCCGTTTTGAAGTGCGTCGGTGAGGGCTTGTGTTATCCGAGCACGAGTATCGGCCTCCGCCAACTGATCGGCGAGTTGTTCAGAAAACCGAGTGACGAAACGATCCACAAGTTCCGGTCGAGCGCCAACTGGCGTTTCCGAGAAGACTCGCCACAACGCCGGATCGTGAAGATGCTCGGTGAGTGCGTCGTCTGCGGACTGAAGCAGAACAAACGGATCGTCCTGCTCCACGGAACGTTCCAAATCCCTATCGGACAGAACGTTTCCGCTCGTCGGGGCGAGGGACTGCTGGCTCGCAGATGTTGCTTCGCCTTCGGCCGTCGCGACCGATTCGCCCAGTTCATCGGGCTCATCGTTGATATTGATCATTTGGCCGTTGCGATACCGCTCGCCAATTTCGTAGTGTCCGCCGTTCTCTAGCGTTTCCAGAAGCTCATGGGCCTGGCTCGCCGACATATTCGGGGGCAGGAAGCCCGAGTCGAGCACCTTCCGAAGTCCTTCCGCTCGCTGCTCCGGTGCCACACTACTTCTGTCATTCCCACTGTTCAGCCGGTTGATGATGTATAGAGCATCACCAGGCGACACAACTCCGTCTCCGTTTACGTCCTTCGAGGAAGTCGCCGGTGAACCACTTGATGTGGGATCGTTCAACTCGTTGATGACCAGCAACGCGTCGAGTGGAGTCACCTCACCGTCGTAGTTTGTGTCTTCGGGGTTCGCGAAGTTCTGCGGCGGCACGTCCAGAACCGGAACGCTCGAAATCAGCAAACGCCGTTCTTCGAGCGATTCCATCGAAAGGAACCGCCGCCGGGTCCGTGTCTGATGCCTAAGAGACATCCAATGCTCCGAAGAAAAGAAGTAACAAAAAGAGTTGCACGCTGTATTCTAGCAGTGCCCGACAAGTGGGTCACGCGTTTTGTTAGCTCGTAAACCATTTACAGTACAGAGATTAGGCGTGTCACTTAATATTCCGGCGCAGTCGATAAGACACCTGTGCGTGGCTCCGTCGCAAACGATCGGGCGCACGTTACACTAGAAAGAGGCAAGCAGAGGCGGTTGATCGGAAGGAAGATTCGCATCTTAAACACGCAATTTCGCAAGCGATTCGCCCTCGCATCGGTTCTGATACTAGCTGCCTCCTGTCAGTTCAGCGATGCACAGGAAGGGAAGTACACCGAATTGCAGTCCGAGTTCGGTGAACGACTCGCCCAACTCGCGAACAAATGCGACGAATTAAAACTCGCCGATCAGGCCGCGATCACCAGGAATTGGCTCGTCGAACGAAGCGCGGGACGACAGTTCCTGTTCGTCGAAAACGACACCGATCCACATCTGCCATCGGACGAGGCCTCGGAGCTCGTTAAGTTTTGGTATCGCAAGTTCCTGCAGCTGCGAACGGAGCACGCTGCGGGATTGTTCGGGTTGGCGGACGAGATCGCCAAAAGCGGCGATGGCACGACGGCATATCAGCTCCTGCATGAGATCCTGCATCACGATCCTACGCACAAGGAGACGCGGCGAGTGCTGGGACTTGGTGCACCTTCGTCTTCGCGCATTGCTCGCCGCCCAGGAACGCGAAACCATCCGGACTTTGGCTGGCAGCGAGGGCGCTATTGGCAGATCGAATCGGAACACTACCGGATTACGACGAATGCGAGTGCGGACGCCGGAGCGGAACTCGCGAGCAAACTCGAAACCTTTCATTCGGTGTGGCAGCAGGTGTTTTTTCGCTACTGGAGTGCCAACGAATCGCTCGTCGAGCGATTTCGCGGTGGCAACTCGCGGTTGGGGACACGCAAGAAACTCGCCGTGGTGTTGTTCGCCGATCGCGATGCGTACGTCAAGCAGCTCGAGCGTTACGAACCGCAAATCGGCATCTCGCTGGGTTACTACATGAAAGGCGAGCAGACGGCGTTCTTCTACGCCGGCGACGAAAGCGTCGAGCCAACTTGGTATCACGAAGCGACGCATCAGCTGTTTCAAGAGCTGGGAGATTCGATCGCCGACGTCGGCGAGATCTCGAACTTCTGGATCGTCGAAGGCATTGCCGTTTATATGGAGTCGCTTGTCGCTCACGACGGATACTTGACGCTGGGTGGAGTCGATGCCGAGCGATTGCAGTACGCCCGAGTTCGGGCACTGACCGGTGAGTTCTATCTCCCGCTGGCCGATTTGGTTCGCCTCGGACGTGAAGACTTGCAGCGACATAAAGACATTCGACACATCTACACGCAAGCCGCGGGCCTCACCCATTTCTTAATGGATGGCGCGAACCGAGGACATCGCCAAGCATTGGTTGACTTCATCACACTGTTGTACCTTGGTCGCGCGGAACCGAACACGCTGGCTTCGCGCTGTGGTGTCAGCCTGGAAGCACTCGACCAAGAGTACAAAGCGTTTCTTGACGTACGTGACGACGATTTGGTCCATCTGAATCCGCCACACACCGTGAAGAATCTCGCCCTCGGCCGCACCACGATTACCGATGCCGGTCTCGAACGGCTGGCTAAATACACGGATCTGGAATGGTTGGATGTGTCATTCACGAAGACGACGGACGGAGGAATTACACATCTCGCCGATGCCTTGCAGCTGAAGCGATTGAATTTGGAAGGCACCGCGATCACGGATACTTCGGCCGAGATCGTTGCTCGCCTTTCGCAACTCGAAGAACTCGACCTCTCTGACACCAAGATCACCGACGCGGGGGTGGCACGCTTGGCACAACTCACGCGTCTCAAATCGTTGTGGCTGACGAAGACACAAGTGAGCGACGCGTGTCTCGATCAACTGCGAACATTAAAACAACTCGAGTTCCTCGAGGTCAGCCAAACCAACGTCACGGCAGACGCCTTCGCCAAGCTGAAGGCGGCCCTCCCTCAACTCAATCGAGAATAGAACGGATCGGATCGAGATATGGATCAGCAGACAGAGGCTCGGCCTTGGATTCTGGCGGAAGCCAACTATGCGTACACGAAAGAGAATCCGTACGAAGTCGCCGTGTTGCCGCTTGGTGCCACCGAGCCGCACAACCTGCACTTGCCCTACGGCACGGACGTGTTCGAAGGCACGCTCATCGGTGAGCACATCTGCGAAGCGGCTCATCATCAAGGAGCCAAGGTCGTGTTGTTGCCGACGATTCCGTACGGCACCGAAACCAACTTGCGTGAGTTCCCGCTCGCGATGAACTTGAATCCGACGACTTTGTTTCAAGTCATCAAGGATCTCGTCGCGTCGCTAGAAAAATCGGGGGTTCGCAAGCTCTTGTTATTAAACAGCCATGGCGGCAACGATCTGAAGCCGATGTTGCGAGAGCTGTATGGCACGACCCGCGTGCAGATTTTCTTATGCAATTGGTATCAGATCATCGGCGACTTGTATGGCTCTGTCTTCGAGAACCGCGATGATCACGCCGGCGAGGTGGAAACCTCGTTCATCCTGGCCTACTTCCCGCACCTCGTGGGGAAGAACGCCGACGGAACCTTGATCGCCGATCAAGGAGCAACCGCAACGAGTCGCTTTACCGCCATCAACGCAGGCTGGGTTTCCATCACTCGCCCCTGGCACTTGCTCACCACGAATGCTGGCTCCGGCAATCCCCACGCCGCGACCGCTGACAAAGGCCGACAACTGATGGAATTTCTCATCGAACATCTGGGCGGCTTTATCGTTGAGTTGTCGAACTCTACAATCGACGAACGATTCCCATTTGCGTAGGGCGGGCCGTGACCACCATTGGGAATACTGGGGCAGCTCACCTTACGAATTTGCGCCACGGACTAACCGCAGTCACGTGCATACTCGGTTTGGCCACCATCGACGGTATCCAATACTTCTTGCTCGACAGCTCGAGAACGCATCAAATCAAGTGAGTCGTTGGCCGAAAAAGACTCCCGACCCCCTTCGCTCTCCATCACTACGGTCCGAAGCACAAAAGCTGACCGTTTTCCAAGGTCACGAAAAGCCGTCCATTCGCGTCGATCGCGGTCCCACCTTTGACGGCGTCGGCCGGCAAGTTGTGCGACCATGTATCAGCGCCATCTGTCATGTTGACGGCGATCAAAAATGGTTTGTCCGGCGTCCGGTCGGCATGGCCGGTCGCCAGCAGCCTGTCGGGCGAAACTACGAAACTGGTGAAGCGGCGGTCTTGCTTGTCTTCCCACAGAGTCTTGGGTGTGGGGGCGTTCTGGCCTCGACGACGCAGAAACTCGCGGGCTTCGTCCTTGATCTGTGCGCCTGGTGGCAACGGTGTCTGCAAAGCCAGGTTGCCGAACACGCTGCCCTCGTAACTGGCATCGTGGCACAACACGTTTCCATCGCCGCACTTGTAGTCGAGCGACACGAACTTGCCGTACTCCGGATAATACGGATAAAAGGCAGTTCGATACTCCGACGTCACTTGATTCTTCGGCGTATTCAAACAGTTCAAAGTCTTGAGATCGAAGCGTGCGACTTCGTAGACGCCTCCGCCGTGGAATCGCAACTCGCCATCCACGATCATCAAATCGCCCTGCATGCTGATCCCGCCGTTGACTTGCTCGGCAAGCTTGCCGGACTTATCGTTCTCAGCTTTCAAAGCACCGCTGACCGCGTCCAGGGCCACGATGTGTGTGCCATCGTAATGCGTAATGCCAGCCGCTGCGTAGACAGTTCCGTTCTCGACAACCACGCCACCCGCGACTGGCCACGACGAGATGAGCTTCCCAAAGACCGGAATCAAACGGTCTTCGGGTGCGACGCGATAGGTCCACAAGAGGCGGCCCGTGCGTGCCTCGAAGGCATACACTTGGCCGTCCGCCGAGCCGACGAACAACCGATCCTGGGCAACGGTCGGCGGATAATAAACCGGCCCGGACGTGTAACTCTTCCAAACGGACTTGCCAGCGGTATCGAACGCCTGGACAACTCCCGTACGATCCGCGACAAACACCAAACCGCCAGCAACGATCGGTGCAGTGGGCAGTTCGGTTGCGGAAACGTTCGCGGTCCATTGCAGCTTGACATTGGTCGGCACGGGGAGCGAGGTGATGTCGGACCTGCGGTTGTCACCGCGGTACGTGATCCAATCGCTCGGTTGCGCGTTGAGTGGCTGTACCTTGTCCAAGTTGCCATGCACGACGAGACGTGGCGAGTCACTTCGATTCATCGCCTTGGCCGGTGTGGGGCACAGTCCAATATTGCCATACAGCGACAGTTGGCACCCGCACATCCACGGGCCCCAATACAAGTGACCGTTCGAAATCAACACGCCGTCCTGGCACGGTGGTCGCATCGGCGCGATGTGTTGTGCCGTGTTGGTGTCTGTCATTACGCGCACGGTTCCGCCGGTGGCTCGGTAGAAAATACTGTCGACGCAACCCGTGGCACGCGTGCAAGCTCGGCGAGCCGGGAATTGATCGAGGATCGCTCCGGTGGCGTAATCCAAACGAACACCATTCGATCCCTGTGGACCGGCGGCGTAAATCGCATCCTTTCGCAGAACCAGTTGCAGGTTCCCCTCTGGGTGCGTCCAAGCGAGCTTACCGTCGCGGGCCGAGGCGACTACCATCCTGCTGCGCTGCGGACCGGCGAAAAAAACGTAATCGTCGTTGCACTTCATGTAGCACGACGTCGAGTAGCCCGTGGTGTAATGCTGCGCCTTCTCGTTAGCAGCAATCGCGCCTAACAACTCTTTGTCGGAGTTCTTCCACACGACCTGCCCGTCGGCGGCATTGATACAGGCCAGGAATTTCTCGGGGCTGTAGGCGTAGATCCGACCGCCCTTCATGCAGAACGCTCGCGAATCGAGGAACTGTTCGTCGCGATAATGCCACAACGGCTGCTTCGTCTTCAGATCGATCGCCACGATCGTGCGGCCAAAACCAAATGACTTGGCGGGGTCCGAATAGTCGTGCCCCTTCCACATGCCCCACGGCCAATGGCCCAGTCCGCGGCGATCCGAGCGCTGAGTATCGACTTGAATTTCGAGATTCCCCACCAAGCCATATAAGATGCCGTTCTCGATGGCCATCCATTTCCATACAGGCCCATCCGTGATCTCTTCGGGAATCGTGATCTGATCGCGAACTTCTCCGCTAAGTGCGTCGATGAACTTGCACGACTCGTGATCGCCCAAGTACAGCCCGTCGTCGGTCGCGACCATCGTATTGCGATGGATCATAAATCCCGGCGGATTGGGGCGACTCCAAAGTATCGTTCCGTTGTACGCGTTGATGCAGAGCAAGGTGTTCAGCATCGCGTTCTGATTCGCCTTGTGGGCGATGTGTCCCATGGCCTTATAGATCCGCCCACCCGCAATGACAGTTTGTTCGGGCATGGGGCTGAACTTGGGATCGGCAATGAACTGAGTTCGGAAGTCGCCGCGCACGAGTTGGTCGTTCGACTGGGGATTGTTATCCGCTCCGTGATACGGATGCGTCCATTCGTCGATTCCGTCGGGAATCGGTTTCACCAGTTGACGCTCGCCAACGAAAGCCGCTGCACGCGGCCGCAATGCACGTAGCAACTCGGCGTCCTCCACTTGCTCGATCGCCGACGAAGCAACATAGACGCCATCTGCAATGTTGTCGCCGAGATGCACCGATTTGAGCGAGCCCGATCCCACGAAGATACGCGTGCCAAGCAGGGCTGCTTCGTCGGCAGCTTGTCGAACGGATGAAACTTGTGCGCCATCTGCGGATTGAAAGTAGATCGTCAATCCACTTGTCTTGGCGAGATCGACGAGCCGTTGGGCGTTCCCATCGGGGAGATCCAGCACACAAATAATGCCGCGCTGAACGCTGACGTGGCCCAGCACGTCAACTGGCGTTTCCGAGACACCCATCACCAGACTGACTGCGAACGAAGCAACATACGCTAACGAATTCATCGTCACGACCTCCGATTGCGGCAAGTGATACGAGGCAGATTGCGATTAGTTTACAGCGCGCAAACCAACGCTGCACGCGCCGATTCGTGCGTTTTAGCGGAGAGGCTGTGAAGAAATCGTGGGATAGGCTTCCAGCTTGGCATTTTCCCCGTATTTCTGACAGGCTGGAAGCCTATC
>CAUJKL010000745.1 GCA_963204995.1 Planctomycetota bacterium
CTTGTCCAGCAGTGCTCCGTGGCGGGTAAGCACTGCTGGACAAGCCAGCAGTGGCACCACGGCGGGTAAGCACTGCTGGACAAGCCCGCAGTGGCACCCACACCCCCAAACTCTAGGTTTGGCGCAGCACTAACCCAGTGATTCCTGATCGCCGGATGTGCGATCCGACTCAAGGTACGAAGCGAGTATCACTTGAGCGGCGAGCATATCGCGACGCTTTTGTCGCTGCTTCTTGGTGAGTTGCCCAAGTGCCAGAAACTCATCCGCGATCGCTGACGAGTAGCGTTCGTCGTAAAAGGTGACCGGCAAGCCCGTGACTTCCGCCAACCACTTGCCCAACTCGCGCGCCTCTTGCGATTTTTGGCTCTCATCGCCTGACATGTGGACCGGCAAGCCGACGACGAACCCGACGAGAGCTTCCTCTTGTACCAGCCGGCGAAAGAATCCAGCGTCTTGGTCTTTGGACCGACGGGTATAGTTATCGAGCGGGCTAGCAAGTGTCTGGCGCGCATCCGAAACGGCGACGCCGATCCGAACGGTTCCAAAATCGACACCAGCCAGTCGGCCCGTGCTGGGAAGTGAGCTACTCATTCGCGCGGCTGGACTCTCGCTGGCTGGCGTGGAATCGGTTGTCGTTGATCTTCTGCGACAAGACAGCCGTGCCAAAAGAATCGTAACGCACACTCACGGACTCGTTCGTCATCCATGATCGAACTGTGAAGCACAGGAAGCAGTATAAAGTCCCTGGCACCGGGCAAGCGAGTTTCTTCCACGCTAACGATGAAGTCGTCGTCTCCTGTCAGCAGTGGGTTGCTACGCGACGACTCGCCTCGGCCACCGGCGATCACCGCGAATTCACAGTTGGGGATCGCGAGTCGCGGCTCCAGAGTTTCCCAATCGTTGGCCAACTCCAAACCGGTCTTCCCCCAAATCGTCTGAAAAATCCTGTTGTCGGCAAACTTTCTGGCAAATTCGGCACCGTTGTTCGGAGGAGCCAACATGACAATCCGATGGATTCGTGGATCCGGTCGTTTGCCTTCAGCGGGATTCGTTTCGTCGCCGAGGTAGTGTCGGATAACGAGATTACCGAGACTATGCGCCACAAGATTGATCTCGGTTACCTTGGGCTCCAAGTGCCGCATGACACTTGCGAATGACCGAGCATGTTGGTCCAACTCGTTGCGAGTGCTGGCATACGAAAAATTCACAATCGTGTAATCGCCGTGCTCATGGAAATAGTCGCAGATCCCTTGCATCGACTGACGCGTGCGGAGCAGGCCGTGCAGCGCGACCACGACTTTGCCGCGCATCGGGGGCAGGTTCAATTCTTGCTTCAGCGTTTCCAGTTCTGCGTTGCAATGCTCGAAACTTCCCCAGGCTCGGCGATAATCCTGGTCATCCAGCAAGCGATAGTGTCCCGTCCAGGTGTGGCGTTGGATTCGCCAAGCATGAAAGATCAGCTCGTCCGTCCACAACTGCTTGCCACCAAACGTCGGCCCTTCCAAACTCACGATCGGGATCTCCAAGCCGTGGCCATTGGGTTCATCGCCCAGAGATAGGTGCGAGTAGAGAGCGAGGCACATTCCCGTGAGCAATAGGTTTCGAATCATGGATTTCACCGACGATTGACAGAGTGATTAACCGCACGACGGGCTTCCGAGCCCGCGACTAAGCCCGATAGGGCTGACACAACTCTTGCCGGGGCTGTAAAGCCCCGGTAACGGACACTCGACGCATATCAAGCCCCAATAGGGGCGACACAGTTGGCGAGACGTGCGGTGTGTCGCCCCTATCGGGGCTTTCGGCACAAGGTAGAGAGGATTCCGGGGCTTTACAGCCCCGGCAGACGTTGTGCCGACCCTCCGGGCCGAAGAAAGCGTATACGTCGATGCTTCTCGATAGCTGTAAACGCCCTGACTTTGAGATGCCATCATACAATTTCCACGCCTATAAATATTGATCCCAGCCCTTCTCCTTTAAGATCTCGACAATCTTTCGAATGGCCTCTTCGTCATGCTTCCGGGCCACGAGCGTTGCATCAGGCGTATGGACGACGATGCAGTCTTCCATTCCCAGTGTGACGACAAGATGTTCGTCCGAGCTGCGGACGATACATCCGCGGGAATTCACGGCCAAGTGCCGTCCGATCACCGTGTTGCCCACATCATCCGTTCCGCGTTGCCGAGTCAGCGAGCGCCAGTTGCCGACATCATCCCAATCGAAGGGTGCCTCAATGACAACGACGTTCTCATACTTCTCCATCACCGCATAGTCGATCGATTTGCCTTGAATCTTGGCGAACTCGGTGGCTAGAGTCTCGGCAAATGACTCGCCGCCATACGCAGCCGCAATCGCTTGAACATGCTCATGCATGGCCGGTTCGTACTTGGCCAAAGCATCGAGAATCGTCTGGGCCTTCCACACGAAGATGCCGGAGTTCCAGTAAAAGCCTCCGGCGGCGAGATACTTTTCCGCAACTTCAGCCGACGGCTTCTCGCGAAACATCTTCACCGGGTAAGCCGCAATCTCGACTTCGCTGCCATCGTGAGATTTAAGCGGCTCGCCGCGCTCGATATAGCCAAAGCTCTCCGCCGGATACGAGGGCCGAATCCCGAACGTCACGATACGCGTCGGATCTCGCTCGACTAACTCCGACGCATGCCGGAGCGCAGAATGAAACGCCACCGTGTCACGAATCACGTGATCCGATGGCATCACGATCATCGTCGCATCACGATCGTCGCGAGCCATGATCGCAGCGGCCAGTCCAATACAAGGTGCCGTATCACGTTTGCAGGGCTCGCCGATCACGGCTTGTGCGGGCAGTTCGGGAAGTTGCTGGCGAACCGCTTCGACGAGCGATTCATTTGTGACCACCAACGAATCTTTGGCGGACAGCATACCGCTCACGCGCGCCAGCGTCTCTTGAATCATCGTTCGCTCGCCAACGAGATTCAGCAGTTGCTTCGGCAGGGACGAACGACTCGCCGGCCAGAAGCGAGTGCCAGATCCTCCAGCCATGATCACCGCGTGCAGCATGATGAAATCCTATTGTAGGGTCGGCAGAGCCCACCGTAATCTGTTAGTTAAACACCTATACAAAGTAAGTCGCCTCGGTAATCTCGTCCGTCGGACACTTGGCCGCCGCTTCCGCCGCATCCAACGCCCACAGCGGGCTCACTTCCACGTCAACTCCCTCGGCAATGTTGGCTCCCGCATCTTGCAGCAACTTTGCATCACGCGCCACCATCGCAGCCTTGGCAGTCGTCGGTGAATCGGTTGGTTCGCCGTCCGCGTTTTTGACGGGAGCAAACGCGTCGCTGGCGTCGACTTCGACAACGATCGCGTTCTCGGCGAGTGGCAGCAGATCAAAGATAAACCGTTCGAACTTGATAGCATTCGGCGACGTCGGCTTCACCTCCGAGCCATCGGCGTCGACGTAAGGCACCGCCTTCTTTGCACGATGGAATGGCAACGAGTTCTTCTGCCCGGCCGCTCGCTCCAAAAAGCTGCGTCGAAACGTATGCACGCCGATACTGCCGGCCCACAGCTTGAGCGAACCGTCCGCTTGCGTCTGTCTTCCATACTCGGGCGGCAGATCGCTGTATTCGATGACTTGCGTTACGCCATCGACCGTAACGACGTTGCCGACCTTCTCGTCGGCCGCTCGCTTCTTGACCGCCTGCGACGTCATGTCCGAGCTGGCAAGCAAGTGGTAACCGATCAGTTGCGGATCGCAGATCTGTATCAACGGATTATCGATGTGGCAGTAGAACAAGTGCTCGATGTTTCGCCGCTGTGCGTCCGCCATGCAGCCTTCTTTCACGAAAGCGGCCAACGTTCCGCCGTGCCCGTCGGGGCTGAGCGCGAGCGAGTCGCGCTCGGCGAGCAGCAGCTTGCCTGTTTGCGCATCAACCGCTGGCATCACCCCTTGGCAGAAAATCCGCAGATCATCCTTGCCCAAACCGAATCGATCGTGCTCTGCCAAGAACGCGACGGTCTCCTCATGCGTCGCGGGACTCGTCATCAAGTACAGCGGAATCGAAGCACCGTAGCGTTTCGCGACCGCCCGCAGCCGTTCAATCAGAATCTGAAATAAGGTTCGTCCGGACACTGGCCCCAGCGGAAACATGCCCTTGGGATGGTCGAAGCCCAGCCGCGTGCCCTGACCGCCAGCGACAAGAATCAAACCCAATTGTTCCGCCCGCAGAGCCTGTTCCCCTCGCGCAATGGCTTCCTCTGGCGAGAATTCGTTGTCCGTGGAATCCCGGCGAATGGCTCGTGGCGGTTGTGCTTTCGCCGCTAGTGCCGCCCAGTCGGGTGCCGCATCCTCGCCTTGCACGAGTTGCTTGATCAACTCGAAGTCGATCGCTTCAAGCTGGGCGGACAAACGCGTTCGCTGTTGGTCGTTGAGTTCGTCCCAAAACGCCAGCACCTGCTGCTGGCCAGCAACTTCGAGACGAGCGGCGAGTTCTGCGTATGTCACGATGCTTCCTCAATGCGAGCCGTTATCGGCTGGAAAACCATCCCTGCACGTATCCATAGGCGAGTATGGCCAATATCGGAAAGAACACGAAGATCGATCCGTACGTGAATAACGTCGTCCAGGCGTGTCGAGGCCAACGAGCCATTTGCGTCACCATCCGTTTGCTATTAAATCGCCTAGGTCGCTGTGCCACACAACGCTGCCCGTTAACATAGCTATCACGTCCCAACCGTCCAAGAGCAGCACGATTCTCAACAACACAGGATTCACCCGGAGCCGCGATGAAGCTAACCTCGATATCGCTCGCGATTGCACTGACGCATTTCAACTTGCTGCTGTGTTTTTCGGCCGAGAGCGTGTCGCTGACCGACACAGCTTCCGTCGTCTTCGCTTCGATTGATGCTGGCCGAGAGGCGTTGCAGACGCCGGATCGTTATACGAAAGCTCTCAGCCGCTTTGACCTGGAGTCGCGCCTGAGAACTCGCGACGCTGTCACGGCAGTCGACTTGATGCGTTTCTCGGCCGAGCAAGTGATCGCGTGGAGCGACGAGGATCGAGCGAAGATGCAGCCGATTATCGCTAGCGTGGCCCAACGGTTCGCGAAATACAACGTGCCGCTGCCGCCGAACGTTCTGCTGATCCAAACGACCGGGAAGGAGGAAGGCGACGCCGCCTATTGCCGCCGAAATGCGGTGATCCTGCCGCAGCGTTACGTGGGCTTCCCCGCCGCGCGACTGGAACCGATCTTCATCCACGAGCTGTTTCACGTCCTCAGCAGCCACAACGAAGCCTTGCGTAATTCGCTGTACGAGATCATCGGCTTCAAACCCTGCCCCGAGATCGCACTGCCCGAATCGCTGGCCGATTTGAAGATCACCAATCCCGACGGCCCATCTTTGAACAACTACATCACACTCGAAATCGATGGCAAGCAGCAGTTGGCGGTTCCGCTGTTGTATTCACCGGAACGATTTGATCCCACGCAAAGTCGTTCGTTCTTTCAGTACTTAAGGTTTCGCCTGTTGGTCGTCGAACGAGCTGGCGACAACTGGCACGTAGCGACAATGTCAGGCGACCCGATCTTGCTCGACCCGAAACAAACGCCCTCGTTCCATCAACAGATCGGCAGCAACACCAAATACATCCTGCACCCCGACGAAATCCTCGCCGACAACTTCATGCACCTCATGATGCAAAAGCCGGATCTGCCGAATCCAGAAATTGTGAATGAGATGGCGGAGCAGCTAAGAATCGGTGGCTGATTGTATGGGAACTAGTATTCGTCGTTTCTTTTGCGCCGTAGGGTGTGTCACGAGGTGCTCCGCTAGCAGACTCGACCGGCTGCTTTTCTAGCGTTGACCGTGCCTCGCTACTTCTTGTACGATCCGCCACCTTTTCTTGTCTCGAGTCAATCTCTTCTTCCCAATCTGCACGGGATACTAATGTTTCAGTGGCTTCCGTATCTCGTTCGCTGCCAATCTGCGCCACCACGCAGATTGCCACGGAGGACGGTTCGCCGAGCTTCGCGAATCGGATTGCAGAGCGTCGCGATCGTGGCTTTCGTCGCAGCGACTGGCTGTTCCACTTGGTCAGCGACCACGGTCACCGAGTTACCGATTCCCCGGATGCCGCACACTAGTATTGCTTTGGAAGTGGCCTTTGTACGAGTGGCACCCAAACAACCGCTCGATCAGCTGTGGCAGCAGGTGGATGAACAGCACCTCGATCAAAAGATCCGTCGCAACTTGACTGAAAACGGCATCCGCTCCGGCGTGATGGGCGCTCAGTTGCCAACCGAGTTGCAAGAACTGATGGCATCTACGGGACGCGAAAAACCTTCGCCGAGCGGCGAGTCGCTACTCACGGACAGTGCCACGGCGCCTTACCGAAAGTTGCAGAATCGACCCGGCGAACCCTCGGAGTTGATCGTCGTTCCGGAAATCGCCGAACGCAAGGTCGTATTGTTCCGCGAAGAAGGACGCGTCCGAGCCGAAGCCTTTGACGAAGGGCAAGCACTGCTGGTCGTACGTGGTTATCCGTCTGGAGACGGCACAGTTCGGGTCGAACTGCTCCCGGAGATTAAACACGGCGATATCAAGCAACAATGGGTTCCTGGCAACGGGACCTTTCTGTATGACGCCGCTCGCGAGACGAAAACATTCGATCGGCTGCGTTTATCCGCCGTTCTTTCGCCTGGCCAGACGCTGCTGATCACGGGCACCGACGAAGCCCGGGGCTTGGGCGGACTCTTGTTTGTGCGAGGTGCTGGTGAATCGTCGGAGCGGCTCATTCTCCTGCTACGACTCGCACAAACGCAGTACGACGACTTGTTTGCGCCCGAGCAAGCCGCACAACCGCTGGTCAC
This sequence comes from Planctomycetota bacterium, assembly GCA_963204995.1. Classification (GTDB taxonomy): domain Bacteria; phylum Planctomycetota; class Planctomycetia; order Pirellulales; family Pirellulaceae. The sequence continues at coordinate 6,852 of CAUJKL010000745.1, forward strand.
ACCGCTCGATTGATCGACTCGCCGCCCGCAAACGGGGCATTGCGGGGAGTTGGGTCTTCCCGATAATCAAGGGCTTCCATTGCATTCAAGGAGCACAATAGTATGGCTTTGATCCCCCTCCGCAAGTTATTAGATCACGCCGCCGAAAACGATTACGGCGTGGCGGCCTTCAATGTCAACAACATGGAGCAGATCCAGTCGATCATGGAGGCAGCCGAAGAGACCGACTCGCCGGTAATCATCCAGGCGTCGCGCGGAGCCCGCGCTTACTCCCAAGACAACTACTTGCGGCATTTGATGCTGGCCGCTGCGGAACTCTATCCGCACATCCCAATCGTGATGCACCAAGATCACGGCAACAGCGTCGCGACTTGCCTGAGCGCAATCGAGAACGGCTTCACCTCCGTCATGATGGACGGTTCGTTGAAGGAAGACGGCAAGTCGCCAGCCGACTACGCTTATAACGTGAAGGTGACCGCCGAAGTTGTGAAACTCGCTCACCCGCGTAATGTGTCGGTCGAAGGCGAGCTCGGCTGTCTCGGCTCACTCGAATCCGGTGAAGGCGAACAGGAAGATGGGCACGGTGCGGTCGGCCAGTTGTCCCACGACCAGTTGCTCACCGATCCCGATGAAGCCGAGCGGTTTGTCGCGGACACTGGCTGTGATGCATTGGCAGTCGCCATCGGGACCAGCCACGGTGCTTACAAGTTCACCCGCAAGCCGACCGGCGAGACGTTGGCCATGGATCGCATCATCGAGATCCACAAGCGCCTTCCCAACTGCCATCTCGTAATGCATGGCAGCTCATCGGTCCCGCAAGAACTGCAAGACATCATCAACAAGTACGGCGGCGATATTCGCCAGACTTGGGGTGTGCCCGTCGAAGAGATTCAACTCGGCATCAAGCACGGCGTGCGAAAGATCAACGTCGACACGGACAATCGGCTCGCCATCACAGGTGCGATCCGCAAAGTGCTTGCCGAGAGTCCCGAGAAATTCGACCCGCGCGACTACCTCAAGCCAGCCCGCGAAGCGATGAAGCAAGTCTGTATCGCCCGTATGACTGCGTTCGGTCAGGCAGGTCATGCCCGAAAAGTTCCGCAGTAGCTGACTGGTGCTGGCTTCACCTTAGCATTGCAGAAACGGAGCGTAGGACGGGTCTCCAGGCCCGTCCGTTCTAGTTTCGTCCAGCACTCGCAGTATCGTGTGTTGCAGTTGGCAGAACGCTGACCTTATAATTCCTCGTACATGTCGCAGTGCGTCTTCTCGAAGATCTTTCTCCGCCGAAGGGAACTTCCGATGTTTGAACGAGCTGGTAACGGTTGGCAATTGGCACAACAAAGTTGGCGCGTCTTAAAGCTCGACAAAGAGCTGCTGCTGTTTCCCTTGGTCAGCGGCATTGCGTGTATGCTCGTGATGGCGAGTTTTGCAATCCCGCTATGGATGTCTGGATATGTCGGCAATGTGGCTGACGGCAACGAAGAAGGCGTTAGCCAGATGAATCAGATCATCGGCTATGTCCTGCTGTTCGCATACTACTTTGCCAACTACTTCGTCATTGTCTTCTTCAATTCCGCATTGATCGCCTGCGCCATCATCCGCTTCAAAGGAGGGAATCCAACTTTGATGGATGGCTTCTCGGCGGCCTGCTCCCGGTTGCCGCAGATTATCGGCTGGGCGTTGGTCGCAGCGACCGTGGGGTTGATTCTCAGAGTCATCGAATCACGATCTGAAAAAATCGGCGCGATCATCGCTTCGGTGTTGGGCATGGGCTGGTCTGCGGTGACTTATTTCGTGGTCCCGGTGATTGTCGTGGAAAGCGTCGGTCCGATCGAAGCTGCCAAGCGATCATTTCAAGTCCTCAAGAAAACTTGGGGCGAAGCCTTGGTGGCGAACTTCGGCATCGGAATTGTTGTGTTTCTAGCAAGTCTCGCCGGCATCATTCCGATCGTCGGCGGAGTAGTTGCACTTGGCGCAGGCATGACCGCGTTGGGGATCGCCGCGATCGTCTTGGGAGCCGTAGCTCTACTTACGGTATCCCTGATCTCGTCGGCCATGAACTCCATCATCATCGGAGCGCTCTACCTGTACGCCGCCGAAGGCACGGTCCCCGAACAGTTCGACGACGATCTTTTCAAACAAGCCTTCGCGCATAAGTAACGTGGCTTTATCGATGAACCAAATCCGCCTCGACCGTCGCCAGCTGTTCGATTGGGCTAAATGTGGAATAGGCGGCGCGGCGTTGGCATCGCTCTTGATGCACGATACTTGCGCGACAGCAGCCGCTGTGCGGAGCGAAGCAGATGACCCGCCGCCGCATCTGCCCGTTAAAGCGAAACGGGTGATTCAAATCACGGCCTGTGGTGGTGTGAGTCAAGTTGACTCGTTCGACTACAAACCCACACTCGAAAAGTATCATGGCAAACCACTCGGCGGCGATGAACGCCCCGATGTCTTCTTCGGCAAGGTTGGCTTGCTGCGTAAGAACGACTGGGAGTTCAAGCAGCGGGGCGAAAGCGGGTTGTGGATCTCCGAGTTGTTTCCGCATCTGGCCGAGAAGGCCGACGAGCTGACGATCATTCGCTCGATGTTCGCCGAGACGTCGAATCATACTCCGGCGACCTTCCAGGAAAGTACAGGCTTTCGACTGAACGGTTTCCCGGTTCTCGGCGCGTGGCTGTCCTATGGATTGGGCTGCGAGACGGAAGACCTGCCCGCCTACGTCGTGATTCCCGACTCGCGCGGCTTGCCTGCCGGTGGCACGATTAATTGGACCAACGGTTTTCTTTCGGCGAGCCATCAAGGCGTTATCGTTCGCAGCAAGGGGCAAGCGATTAACGATCTGTTCCCTGCACGCGAGATCGCTCGTGAAACCGAAGTCGCCAGTCGCGAGCTGTTGGCGAAACTAAACGAAGAGCATCGACGTGAGCGCGGCGATGATGTGCTGTTAGCCCGCATCCGCAGCTACGAATTGGCCGCCCGCATGCAACTGGCGGTGCCTGAGGTGTCTAACCTCGATGGCGAAACAGCAGGAACCCGCGAACAGTACGGCCTCGATCAAACAGACACCGACGAGTTTGGACGCGGTTGTTTGCTCGCGCGACGTCTGCTCGAACGTGGCGTCCGCTTCGTGCAGTTGTTTTCGGGCGGAGCGTTCGGTTCGCCGCGAATCAACTGGGACGGTCATGAGAACATGATCGAGAATCACGGGCGAGAAGCCAAGCGAATCGATAAGCCGTTGGCTGGCCTCATCAGCGACCTGCGGCAACGCGGCATGCTCGACGATACACTCGTTGTGTTTACGAGCGAGTTTGGTCGTACGCCCTTCACGCAGTCCGCCGGCGATGTGATTGGCGACGGGCGCGACCACAATCAATATGGTTTCTCGGCGTGGCTGGCCGGTGCAGGCTTGAAGCACGGATTCGCCTACGGCGCGACCGACGAGATCGGGATGAAGGCCGTCGAAGATCGCGTTCACTGGAACGACTTTCACGCCACCGTGTTACGACTACTGGGCATCGATCACGAGCGGCTCACGTACTATCACAACGGTATTCGCCGCAGGCTGACGAACGTCGCCGGCGAAACGATTGAGGGCATACTTGCGTAAATCGCAGGCCAGTGTCATGGTAAGTCCTCGACTGGATGCCACTGCTGTTTAGTTCAATGGAGTGCCACCGCTTGCCCGTCCAATAGGGAGCCACTGCTGGCTTGTCCAATGGGGTGCCACTGCTGGCTTGTCCAGCAGTGGAACGCAAGGTTGGGCAAGCACTGCTGGACAAGCCAGCAGTGGCACCCAATTCTGTAAGTACCGCTGGACGAGCCAGCAGTGGCACCCAAATCCGCCCGAGACGCCAGACAGCAGGAAGAGTCAAGGAACGCGAAGGATGATGAGCGCGAGCCAACAGGCACAGATCGACAAATACAAACGCCGCAGCCCGGAAGCGAAACATCTGCTTCAGCTGTGTGCTGTCAATTACGACGGCATCAACCGCACCGACATGGTCGCCCTGTCACAACATTGTGGCTGGCGAGACAGTGACGGCAACAAGCTCGACTACAAAGACGTGCGCACCCAGATCGAGGCCATGGTCAACGACGGTTTGCTAGTGCGGGGTGCGGGCGGCAGCTTGTCCGTCCAGCGATTGCTGATGGATTTCGTGGTCCAAGAAGCGATCCGCTCGGGCGACTTCGAGCGGTTTGCCACGAAGATTCAGGAGACAAAACCTCGCGGCGAATACTACCGCTACTACTACGGCCGCGACCAATTTCGCTTTCAACGCGACTTGCGGATTGCGTTCTATCGCAGCGACGTGGCGGGGCTGAAATCGCTCGCCAAGAATTCAACCGTCACCTTCATCGGCAGCGAAGATTGCTTGGGCGTGTTGACGCCTTTCGACGCGAACATCTTCGCCAGCCTCGATCCGATTCTGCAACAGCAGTACCTCATCGAGGCTCTGCAAATCGCGTTGCTGACCGGCGATTGTTCGCCAGCGATTCAAGTGGGGCTGGACCAGTTTCGTGCCAGCCAATCCGAACTCGATCCCGAGTTTCTGGGGCGTGTCATCGACGTGACCGCCGCCCGCGGTGATCTGCCAGGTTTGAAAGCCTTGGCGAAACAGACCGGCGACGAGTATCCCGAGATCGATGGTTGTGCCGCGTTTCTGCGCGGCAAGTGGGACGAAGCCGAGGCGAAGTTTGAAGAGGCCGTGAAACAAGTTCGTCGCAAGACACGCAAGCGCAACGTCGCGATCAAGTATCTGCCCACCATCTTTCATCTCTGCCTGCTGCTGCGAAAGAACTCGCCCGACGCCCGCAAGCAAGCCGAAACGATGCTCCGTCGCATCGAAACCGACTGGCCGCCCAGCTTTCGCCCGTTGGGATGGATATTTACCTACGCGTTGCACTTTCAAGCGAACCCGGTTTCGGGGAACGCGATGTTTTACGGCCCCTGGTTTACGCACACGCCGCCGCTCTGCAATCTGTTGGCAGGCTACTGTTGGCGCTGGCTGCAACCGGAAGCCGAATCGCCGCTCCAGGCGCGGGTGATTGAAAACGCATTGGATTGCTATGACTTCCTGGACTACAAATGGTTGACGGCCGAACTGGCAGCGTTGTATAGCCTCTTTCCCGTCGAGAACTCTTCGTCGCTGGTAGACAAGTCCGCTCAATTGCACGCCGAGTTAAAGACAGTCACCGCGTTCGACTTGATCGCACCCGAGTCTGCCTGGGAGCGAGCATTGACCGCGCTCCAACAGATTGCCGACCCAAGCAATGCGGCGACGGCTGGGACCGCGACGGAGTCGAGCGAACGACTGGTTTGGGAATTGGAGTATCGCAATAACACGGACCGCTTTGAACTCCGTCCGCTGGTCCAGAAGGCGAAGAAACGCGGTGGCTGGACGGATGGACGCCCGGTGTCCATCGAACGTCTGCACGCTTCGCTCGAAGATCGTGAGACGTTCGGTTACTTGACCGATCACGACCGAGCGGTCTGTCGCTGTATCGAAGAAGATATCACCTACGCTTACTATGGCCGCTATCGCGAAAAGAATTATTCCTTCAATCTGGGGCGAGCCGCACAAGCACTCGTCGGACATCCGCACGTATTTCACGCGGGCAACCGAACCGAACCGCTAGAGATCACTCGACAGGAACCGCACCTGATCGTGAGCAAACACGGGAAAGATGCCTTTCGCGTCACACTCGAACCGGCTCCCAGGGAAGAAGACATGATCGTTGTGGAAGACGGCCCGCGGCGGCTGAGTTTCGTCTGCTTCTCGTCCAAACATCGCGATGTCTATAAGATACTCGGCGACAAAGGCTTGACGATCCCAACGAGTGGCAAGCAGCAAGTTCTCGCCACGCTGCAAAGCATCGCCTCGCTGGTGACGGTTCATTCCGAGATCGGTGGCGGCGCGATAGCCACTGGCAAGACAGTCGAATCTGATCCGCGTCCGCACATTCATCTCGTTCCCTTTCAGACGGGGTTGCGAGCCGAATTCTATGTCCGTTCGTTTGGCAGCGAAGGTCCGTTCTATCGACCCGGGCAAGGCGGCGAGAACGTGTTCGCGGAAGTCGCCGGTGAAAACGTGTCGACCCGACGAAACCTTGTCATGGAAAAGTCGCTGGTCTCGCAAGTGATCGAGTCGTGTCTCGCGCTGCGCGAACAACGAGCGAGCGGCGAACTAGATGCCGAGTTCATTTTCCCGACTCCGCTCGAAGCTCTGGAACTCGCGTTGCAACTGCGACCGCTCGTCGAATCCGAACAGGTCGTGCTGCACTGGCCCAAGGGCAAGAAGTTCAATGTGATCAAGGAATCGGACGGTTCGCAATTCCAGATGAGCATCCGCCGCGACAAGGATTGGTTCGCCGCCTCCGGGAACCTGAAGGTGGACGAGGAACTGACGATCGACATGATGAAGCTGCTGGAGTTGACCGAGCTGAGCAACTCGCGATTCATCGAGTTGGACGATGGTCAGTACCTGGCGTTGACCGACGAATTTCGTCGTCGCCTCGCCGAGTTAAACGCCTTTGCCGAGGTAAAGAAAAACACGCTCCGCTTTCCTCGCGTGCGAGCCGCCGCCGTCGAGGAAGTCGCCGAAGGCTTCGACCTGACGACGGACAAAGAGTGGAAGACGTACGTGCAGCGATTGCACGCATCTAACTCGCTGGTCGTCGAGATCCCTTCGACATTCCAGGGCGATCTTCGCGACTATCAAAGTGAAGGCTTCCAATGGCTGTGCCGTTTGGCGCATTGGGGAGTCGGCGCGTGTTTGGCCGACGACATGGGCTTGGGCAAGACGATTCAAGCGATTTCGCTGTTGTTGCATCGAGCCGCCGATGGCGCGGCGTTGATTGTCGCTCCGACTTCCGTGGCTTTTAACTGGCTGAACGAGATCCAGCGTTTCGCGCCCACGTTGAACACTCGCATCTTTGGCGGCGGCGATCGCGAGGCTTTCTTTCAGCAACTCGGGCCGCGCGACGTTGTCATTACGAGTTACGGATTGCTCTACAACGAAGCCGAGCGATTCCAAGCCCGACCGTGGCACACCGCGATTCTCGACGAAGCACAAGCCATCAAGAACATGGCGACGAAACGCTCGCAAGCCGCGATGGGACTCGACGCTGACTTTCGCGTGATCTTGACTGGCACCCCGCTGGAAAATCATCTCGGCGAGCTATGGAATCTGTTTCAGTTTATTAATCCGGGTTTGCTGGGCTCGTTCAAAGTGTTTCAAGACCGCTTCGCCAATCCGATTGAACGGGATCAGGACCGCGCCTCACGCTGGCACCTCAAAAAACTGATCCAGCCGTTCATTTTGCGTCGCAATAAGACACAAGTCCTCGCCGAGTTACCGTCACGCACCGAGATCACGTTGCAAGTCGAACTGAGCAACGAAGAAGCCGCGTTCTACGAAGCGCTACGCAAACGAGCGGTCGAGAAGTTATCCAAGTCCGATCCCAATGAAGACAACAGCCAGTCGCATCTCAAGATCCTGGCCGAGATCATGCGGCTGCGCCGCGCCTGTTGCCATCCGAAGCTCGCCGCCGAAGGATCTGTCATCGCGAGCTCCAAGCTCGCTCTGTTTTTGGAGACACTCGAAGAACTGCTCGACAATCGCCACAAGGTGCTGGTCTTCAGTCAGTTCGTCGACCATCTGACGATCCTCCGCGAAGCGTTGGATCACAAAGGCATCGCGTATCAGTATCTGGACGGCAGCACACCGGCCAAGCGGCGCCAAACAAGTGTCGAAGCGTTTCAGGCGGGCGAAGGCGATGTCTTCCTAATTAGCCTGAAGGCAGGCGGACTCGGCTTGAACCTCACGGCCGCCGACTACGTGATGCACATGGACCCCTGGTGGAACCCGGCCGTGGAAGACCAAGCTTCCGACCGAGCCCATCGACTGGGCCAAACGCGCCCCGTGACGATCTATCGCTTCGTCACCAAGGGCACGATCGAAGAGCAGATCGTCGACTTGCATCGCACCAAACGCGACCTCGCCGACAGCCTGCTTGAAGGCTCCGACATGAGCGGCAAACTATCGGCCGAAGCGTTGTTGAAGTTGATTCGCGAGTAGTTGGCCTCTGGCTCATTCGCTCCAATTACTGCTAAACTCACGACATGCAAGTTTCGAGATTAGGCGACCGCCAAGACAGCCTCAGACGGTGTAGCAATTGATGCTTGACGACCAGCAACTTAGCGACCTACTGTTAGACCTAGAGTCCGACGGAGATTCAGCAACCGGATTATCCGATAGTTGCACTACAGCAATTGGTGCGTAATGCCATCATGCATCGCGACTACGAGACGTCAAACGCGCCCACTCGGGTGACTTGGTATGATGATCGGATTGAGATTCAAAACCCCGGCGGACCGTTTGGCCAGGTATCTGTGGAGAATTTTGGTCAGGCTGGAATCACCGACTACCGTAACCCGATCGTTGCGGAGGCTCTAAAGACACTTGGATTTGTTCAGCGGTTTGGAGTCGGTATTGCCACCGCACGTTGAGAGAAGCAAAATCGTCCTTGAACTTAACAGAAGGAAAGGGCACGACCTTGCACCCACAAGTCAGAGGTTTTCTAGACGCCGTCGCCGCACAGAACCGGCCCGACTGGGAGACCGCAACGACATTCCTGTAGTTCCTGCCCGCGGAGTGATTTGGCAACCAAATTCTGGGTTGCGTTTCGAGCTTCCACGCCCGAAGCTGGCATGTCCTTTACTCGCGGACGAAAGATCGGTGTGGAGATCGGATACGCGTTCTCTCGTAAGTTCAGATTCGATAGCGGCCAACCAACGATTCAACTGGACGACACGTGGGTCATGCGCGGCTCGCTCAGCTTCTAGACAACGGGCACGCGCGAGACCGCCACGATGATCAGCCAATCGCCGGTAATGCACTGTCACGCTCGCGACTGAGCTAGAGTTTCCTTCGCTGTGCGCGACAAGGCCTTAATCGCGAGTTCACGTTGTAACGCCGCGCTCTGATAGAACTGCTCTTCGCGATAGACCATGACGACCGGCAACCGACTGCGAGTGTAACGGGAAGCCGTGCCTGCGTTGTGTTGTTCAATTCGTCGATTCAGGTCGTTGGTGATACCGGTGTAGAACGAACCGTCGGCACATCGCAAGATGTAGACAAACCACCGCTCTGTTAACTGCCGTTTCAACTTCAACACAGCCACTTCCTTGGCTTTGGCTTCCACCTCGACGGTCAACGTGAGGTCTCGCCAACATCGCGGAAAGTCTTGCACGTTGATGAAGTCGTGGTGCGGTCTGAGTTTCTTGCCCTTCCAGCCTCCGAGCGGGCTGGAAATGTGAAACATGGGTTCGCGATTCCAGGTGGCGATCGCTTCACTAGTTGCTTCCTCGACCGAGAGATCGTCCGAGTTGCAACGATGATGATGGACGTCGTAGACCAGCGGGATGCCTTCTGCGCGACACAGCGGTAGCAGGTCGGTGGGTGTATAGGTCGTGTCGTCGTTTTCTAGCGTCAGTCGACTCCTCACCCGTTCGGACAGTTGGTCAAGGTTGCGCGCGAACCGCAACAGTGCGTCGTTCTTGTCGCCATATGCCCCACCGCCGTGGATGTTCACCACGTCGGCTCCAACCCATTCCGCGACTTCGGCCTGATACTCGAGTTCCTGGACCGATCGCTCGACCACGTCAGCCCGGGGCGAGTTGAGGACAACGAATTGATCGGGATGGAAACACGTTCTTAAGTCGTGTGTCTGGGCGAACTCGCCACATGCTTTGAATCTTCGGACGATCTCATCGCCCTCTGGAAGATCGTCCATCGAATAGCCACATTCGCTGTGAGTCTTCAACGGTAGAATGTGACTGTTAATGCGGAACGAACCGATTCCGTGACTCGCACAGAATTGCAACGAAGCAAGCAACGCATCGGCGTTCGCCCAGCATAGGTCCGAGAGTTTCTCGAGTGCCGCGGCGCGTTCCATCCCGATGTTCGCTTTCACCGTTGTGTTACGAAACTTGATCGGCTGTTTCGCAAAGACGCAACAGAGACCGAGGCGGAGAGGCTTCGAAGATTTCGCTTGGTTCGTCACTTACTTACAGTTCATTCAGGCTACTCGCCTCACCAAGGCTCAAATCATTGATTGCCACATCTTCAACTCGCCGAGGTTTCGCGATTTGCCGTGGGTTATGCTTCAGCATGACGGCGTCGATGTGCGTGATATGCTGAAGCATAACCTACGCTAGGCGTTTTTTGCAGAAGAACTTGTTGCCACACTTGGCGGATGTTCCCCAACGAGGCTGTGATTTTATTGGGTGGGATAGGCTTCTAGCCTGTCAGAAATACGGGGAAAATGACAGGCTGGAAGCCTATCCCACGATTTTTTCACAACCTCAACGCGATCCTCTGTGTCGCGTGAAGTTGCCAGAACTGGACAGCTTGCCGGCGAAAATCACCAAGCGTTGGCCGATGGCCGAGCCGGCGAAGTTACTGTCGCCGTTGAGCGAACTCGCATCCTTTCCATCGATCATTCGGTTGGCCCGGTGAAAACGCCCAAGAAGCACGACAGTTCGACGATCGCCAGTGCCCTGCGTGGCATCTTCAAGACTAATCAGTCGAGTCGCGCTGAGGTGCTGTCGTTGATCAGCCAGAAGCCTCTGTGACTCACTAAACAAGTCGGAGACGCAAATCACGATGATTCAAAAAGTATAAGTTTTAAAGACTGGTTGAACGGCAACCGCTCGTTGGCCAGTCGCCGCACGGTTGAGGCATCGCGGCGGGTTGGCGGATAGAAATTCAGGCTATATTTCCGACCGTCACCTCAATCGACGTCCGCGTCTCGCACGCGAAAACTGCACGTGAGATTGCGTGTGTCGGTCTTGATGTCGGTAACGCCGTCAATTCTAGTCAAATCGCCTCGGACCGAGGCGGCACATCCACCTCACGTCATGGCTGCTATGCTCGTGACGTGATCCGTTCGGCGGAGACGGAATACCGCGACGGCATCGCTCCATTGCCGCGGTCGAAGGTTTTGTCCGGCAAACGCTGAGGCAATCAAACAAATACGAAGTCGCAGGCGAATTGAACGGATGAAAGTCGAACGGTGCCGTAACGCCGGCGCTGGAGACGCGATTTGCATGAGAATCGTCTTGGAATTAGGATACGCTGCGCCGATCAGACTGCCAGCGTATCACCCAGGTTAACGTGAACGAATCGAATCAAGACAAGCTGCCGATCGCCTGTCTCCGCCTGGGTGCGTTTCTTTGCTTCGCCGGGTGGACTTGGGCGCATTTTTATTGGGAAGGCCCCTATGGCGTGCTTCTCTGGCACGAATCCACCTTCGACCTGGCGACCCGATTCGGTCTCACTTGGGAAGAGTTTGTCGGATCGGGTGCCGACGACGGCTTGGTGCAGAAGTGGATCGCCAATATCTGGTGGCTGTACCTGGCGTGTACTGTGTTGACCATTACGGCTGGCCAACGGTCCTGGATTCAGATGTCCGGGTTGGTATTTGGTAGCGGGCTGCTTACTCTGCTCAGTTACGCCGCCTACGTTTCCTCGCAACTACAGCCACCGATGTTCATTGAACATGGCGGCCAGATGTTGATTCCGATTCTGCTCGTCATGGCACTCGCCCTTGGGGCGCGCCACCGGGTCACCGTGATCACTGCGATCATCGCGGTGATTATGACCTTCGCCGGTCATGGCTGTTACGCCCTTGGGATTTGGCCGACGCCGGGGAACTTTTATGCCATGACGACGTTGATCCTGGGGGTGGAGTATCCAACCGCCCAAACCATGCTGCGAACGGCTGGAATTCTCGATTTGTTGGTCTGCGTCGGAATTTGCATTCCCTACCTGCGACGCGCGAGTGCTTTGTATGCCGCGGTCTGGGGTTTCTCAACCGCCATCGCTCGTCCCGTGGCCGGCATGTCTTGGACGCTCAACTACTGGGGGGCCGATCAATATCTGCACGAGGCAGTGCTGCGGGCACCGCACTTCCTCATTCCGCTATATCTGTTTTTAATATGGTGGCCACCACCTCACACGGAACCGCCCGAGGATTTGGATACTTCCAATTTGGATACTTCCGAAGGGCAGCCAGAGGACGTCGCCCGAGGTACACTAGAAGCGACCCATTCCGATAGACAGGTAAACCAATGAATCTGCAAAAATACAAGCACCATGTTCTATGCTGCCTCTTAGTGTTCTTTGTCGGTACTCCGTTGCTGGCTCAGCAGACTGGAAAGAAACGACCAGCCCGCGTTGATCTAACGATCCCCGCAGTCCAACGCAGCGAGGTCATTTGTTTCGCGCTGTACACGGTTCACGACCACACGCTCAAGCTGACCGCCCAACTTTATCCACTTGAATCCAGCGACTCGAAAACCGTCCGCTTGGAAATCCAGCGAGACGGCGAGTGGGTTGAAGTTGCCCGATCGACCGTGATTGAACCTGGTTGGACGGCACCGTTTCGAGTTGAACACTGGAACGATAGCCAAGCGCACCAGTATCGTGTTCTGCATGGAGACGAAGCGAAATACGAAGGTGTCATCCGCAAGAACCCCGTGGACAAAGACGAGATCATCGTCGCTGGGTTTACCGGCAACTCGATTCAGCCCGCGCATGGCGGCGACATCTCACGCCAAGACTTGATCGACAACGTTAATCGGATCGACGCCGACGTGCTGTTCTTCTCGGGCGATCAAGTTTACGACCACAATCGACACTATGCGGCGTGGCTGAAGTTTGGACGCGACTTTGGTGACATCATCCAAGACCGGCCGACCATTTGTTTGCCCGATGACCATGACGTCGGGCAGCCCAATTTGTGGGGCGAAAGCGGAAAGATTTCGACGCTCAGTGGCGCTGCGGATGGCGGCTACGCCCAACCTGGGATCTACGTGCAGGAAGTAGAGCGTGCCCAGACCAGCCATCTTCCGGACCCAGTGGACCCGCGAAAAATTGGACAAGGCATTGGTGTCTATTTCACGAACTTGAATTGGGGCAATATCGATTTTGCCATTTTGGAGGATCGCAAATTCAAAACCGGTCCCGCGGGCCGAGTTCCCAAACAGGGGCCGCGCCCCGACCATATTCGCAATCCGGAATATGATCCTGCCAGCGTCGATGTCGATGGCGCAGTTCTTCTAGGCCAGCGACAGTTGGATTTTCTCGATGGCTGGGCCCAGGACTGGCACGATGCGAAAATGAAAGTGGCTCTTTCGCAAACGATCTTCTGCGGTGGCGCACACATTCACGGCGATGCCAACGGTCGATTACATGCTGATATGGACTCCAACGGTTGGCCACAAACCGGACGGAATCTGGCACTCAAAGCACTTCGCAAAGGATTCGCCTTCCACTATGCCGGCGATCAGCATCTGGCTACGATCTTCCATCATGGCGTTGACGAACACCGTGACGCCATCTGGTCGTTTTGTGTGCCCTCGATCGCCAATCTTTATCTCCGCTGGTGGGAACCGCTGGAACCAGGTAAGAACCGAGAACCGGGCAGCCCCGAATACACAGGGGATCAATTCGATGGGTTCAACAACAAGGTAACCAACTACGCTGCCGCCAACCCCGATAAAAAACCCGCTGGCAACTTGCTGAACACCCGCGCGGCTGGATTCGGTATCGTGCGTCTGAACACAAAGACTCGCCAGATCGCGATGGAATGTTGGCCGCGTAATGTTGATGTGACTGATCCCTCCGCCAAACAGTACCCCGGCTGGCCGCGGACCATCTCGCAATTCGACAACTACAATCCGCCGTCTTGGGGAAAACTCGGCGAGTTAACTTTTGATATCGATTCCCCCGTCGTCCAACTCGTCGATTCGGAGACCGGCGAGATTCTTTACACCGTCCGCGTCAACGGAAAATCGTTTGTGCCCGCAGCGCCCCAGGGAAAAACGTTTAACATCAAAGCTGGCAAGGACGCACCGCAAACGATCGTTGTAAAGGCCGCTCAAGTCGGCAACGCCGCACAAACGGTGAAGTTGAAATAGCATACGCCGCCAAAACCGTACGTCTAGGAAAGAGTACGTGGCACGATGGCGTTCCAGTGGACGTGACAGCACGTTCCTCTGTTCACATTTACGAAAGAGCATCCTATGTCGCACTCAACTACAATGACTAATCGAACGGCACTCATTCTGATCTGCTCCGCCATTTTCTCCCTCTCGCTCGCCTCTTTTGCCCGGGCTGCGAAGCCGAACATCTTGTTTATCTTTTCGGATGATCATGCTCAACACGCGATCTCCGCTTACGGGTCCAAGGTGAATCAAACGCCGCATCTCGACCGACTCGCCCACGAGGGAGCTCGCTTCACGAATTCGTTCGTTACGAATTCGATCTGCACCCCGAGTCGCGCTACACTGCTGACCGGCCAGTACTCGCATTTGAATGGCGTGCCCGTCTTCAACCGTTTCGACGAATCTCGCGACACGGTGGCCAAGCATCTACAAGCCGGAGGGTATCACACCGGCATGATCGGCAAATGGCATCTTGGCTCCGACCCCGTTGGCTTTGATCGCTGGATCGTCCTGCCGGGTCAAGGAGCCTATTGGAATCCCGTCTTCCTCGTTCCTGGGCATAAGCTCAATCTCGAAGGCCACTGTACGGACATCACGACCGATCTTGGCATCGAGTTTCTGAAGACACGCCCGAAAGACAAACCGTTCTTTCTGATGCTCCACCAAAAAGCTCCTCATCGAGCCTGGGAACCGGACGAGCGAAACAAGGCACGCTTCAAGGATCAAGTCATCCCGGAACCCGATACGTTGTGGGACGACTATGCCACGCGCCCGGCCGCGCTTCCCGAGAACGAACAAACCGTCGCGCGAGATTTGACTCGCCGCGATCTCAAGCTGGAACCGCCCGCCGACGTGACTGGCCCGCAGCGGAATCAGTGGCTCAATGTCAAACCGATGGAGCTGACCCTTGACGGCCGAAAACTTGTTGGTGATGAACTGACGAAATGGAAGTACCAGCGCTATATGCAAGACTACCTCGCCTGTGTGCAAGGCGTGGACGACGGCGTCGGCAGAGTACTCGACTATCTCGACGAAGCGGATTTAGCCAAAGACACCATCGTCATCTACTCCGCTGATAATGGTTGGTACTTGGGCGATCTTGGATTGTACGACAAGCGTTTCATGTACGAACCGGGATTACGCGTGCCGCTGATCGCGCGAGGGCCGGGGATCAAAGCCAGCAGCACACCGTCGCAGTTTGTTGCCAACATCGATCTGGCTCCCACGTTCTTAGACCTTGCGGGCTTGCCGATCCCCGAGTTTATGCAAGGCCGATCGCTGGCACCGCTGCTGCGTGGCGAGTCGCCGGCGGATTGGCGAGATTCCGTTTACTATCGCTACTATCACGATCCTGGGCATCACAACACGCGAGCCCACTACGGAGTGAGGACGAAAAGCCACAAGTTGATTTACTACTGGACCAAAGATGCCTACGAGATGTTTGACATCGTCAACGATCCGACCGAACAACACAACCTGTTGTATTCGGACGCCGAAGCGAAACGCCCAGAAATCGCGGCCAAGTTTGCAGAGCTGAAAGCGGAAATCGTGCGGCTACAACAGCAGTTCAAAGACGAAGGACAATACGCCGACCCGGCAACATGGCCCAAGGGTAGTTCGGATGGACCGTTCAACCAAGAACCGCTGGGACGAAAGACCGTCGCTGAAGCCATCGGGCTTTCTCAGCAGTGAGTCGCGGATCGAGTAACTCCGATCATCGTGGGATATGCGAACGGGAAGCCAGGAGAAGGACCGCTCTATGAAACGCATGATATTCGCTTTGATGTTGACGATCGCCGCTCAGGCACGCGCGGACGACGAACTCCGGGTACTCGCGCCGCAACCCGGCGGTGTGGCACCGGGAAATCTGCTGGAAGTCTATCTAAAGCAGCAGTTCTATCAGCAACTCGACGCTCGAACTGCGGCCTTCGAGCAACTCAAGGGACCGGCCGATTGCCGCGCGTGGCAACAGCAGCGGCGCGAATTCTTTGTGCGTCAACTCGGTGGCTTTCCACAGCGCACGCCGCTGGAGGCAAGAGTCGTCGGTCATTTGAATGGCGAGGATTATCGCGTCGAGAAAGTGATCTTTGCCAGCCGGCCGGATCATCACGTCACCGCCAACCTGTATCTGCCAAAGTCGCCGGGACCGTACCCCGCCGTGCTCGTCCCCTGTGGTCACTCCCACGACGGCAAAGCGGCCGGTGGTTATCAGCGAGTCTCGATTCTGCTGGCGAAGAACGGAATGGCCGCGCTCTGCTACGACCCGATCGGACAAGGCGAACGCTACCAAATGCTCGACTTCGAACACGACCACGAGCATTTCAAGTCAGTGTCTCGTCCGTTGCCGGTTCCGCATCCGCGCGTGCAGTATCTCTGCACGGTCGAGCACACCACGATGGGGCTCGGCTGCATTCTGCTGGGAACCAACATTGCACAGTACCGCATCTGGGATGGCATGCGTGCGATCGACTATTTACAGAGTCGCGACGACATCATCGCGGACAAGATTGGCTGCACGGGGAATTCCGGCGGCGGCACGCTGACGGCCTACCTGATGGCCTTGGACGAGCGGATCGTGGCCGCCGCGCCGGCCTGTTATCTGACGACGTTCCGGCGGCTGATCGACACGCAAGGTGCGCAGGACGCCGAACAAAATATCTTCGGTCAAATTGCCTTCGGGTTGGACGAGCCGGACTACGTCATGATGCGAGCTCCGAAACCAACGCTGATTTGTGCCGGTACACGTGACGTGACGTTTGATATCGAGGGCACTTGGGACTTGTTTCGACAGTCCAAACGGTTCTACTCGCGACTCGGATATCCAGAACGCGTCGAACTAAACGAAGCGGACGTGCCGCACGGGTTTTATCTCCAACAGC
The DNA here is from genome assembly GCA_963204995.1 of Planctomycetota bacterium. Taxonomy (GTDB): domain Bacteria; phylum Planctomycetota; class Planctomycetia; order Pirellulales; family Pirellulaceae. The sequence goes on from CAUJKL010000745.1 coordinate 23,745, forward strand.
GCGAGGCGGCGGCTCGCTGGATGCATCGCTGGCTGCTCGGCAAGGACAAGGTGATCCAAGAGGTCGATCCGGACTCGCTGCCGGATCCGATCAGCGACGAGCAGCTTCGCGCGTTGAGCGCAGGCGATTGGACGCAGGAACAACTTTACTGTTCGCCCGAAGGCCAGGTGCTGTTGATGCCAGGCGAGAAGTCGGTGTTCCAGATCAACGCCGAAATCGAACAGCAACTGCAAGCGAAGCGAACGGCGGCGTGGCAAGCAATATCCGTCGCTCAGCGGCAGGAGTTGGTGCGAAAGACAATCGGTTCGTCGATTCCCCAATCCAACGCAACCGGCGGATCAATTGAGTCGGTTGGCACGATCCAGCGCGAAGGCTACACGATCGAGAAGCTGGTGCTGACTCCTGAAGCTGGCATTCGCTTGCCAGCGTTGGCTTTCATGCCGACGAAGCTCAGCGGGCAAGCGTGCCTCTATTTGCACGGTATCAGCATGCAGGCGGACGCAGCGCCGGGCGGTGCGATCGAAACGCTTGTCAAACAGGGCCAGCTCGTGTTGGCGGCCGAGTTGCGCGGCATCGGCGAAACCGAGACGGGCCACGACAAGCAGGACTACGGACGAGGCCGCTTCGGGCGCGATGTGCAGGAGATGTTTCTGGCCTACCTGATCGGCCGCTCGTACGTGGGCATGCGCACGGAAGATGTTGCGTCGTGGACACGGTTCCTAAGCGAATACCAGACGACGAGCGATCAGCCTAACCAGATTCAGCTGATTGCCATCGGCGAAGCGGCTGTGCCGGCACTGCACGCCGCTGCACTTCAGCCGGATCGGTTTGCCTCGGTCCGCTTGCGAAACACGATTCGTTCCTGGTCCGAAGTCGTGCGTACTCCGGAAACGCTCGATCAGGCAGTGAACGTCGTTCATGGCGCGTTGCAGCACTACGACCTCACCGATCTCATCGATCTGGCCGGCGCGGACAAGACGCTCCTTGAAGAACCGGTCGACGTACTCGGCGAGCCGCTTCGAGAGAAAGCTAAATGACTAACCAGTTACCACGCGACTTCGACTGAAGCGTGAACTCACCAAACCGGATGGTCCAGCGATTTGGGTAGCCCGGGTTATTCACGGCATCCGTAGGCCGTATCAAGCAAACCGATGCTGCGCCGGAACTTCGGTCGCAAATCGCAGCGGTCTCGGTGGCGCAAAGCGTTCTAGTACAAATCGGTTTGCGCAGCTACGGCATGGGTTTGCGACCTCGGTCCGGCCTACAGTGAATAATCCGGGGTAGCAGGCTACTCAAACATCTACGCTGGCTACATCCCCAGCCAACGCGTGTTGTTGGAAGGCGGTTACGAAGCCAGCAGCCGCCCGTGGAAGCCGACGCTGGAAGAGCGGATCGTGGGCAAGGTCCACGAGTTGGTCAAGCAGTGAGGTGCAACTTTTACGGGGCACCACCTTCTCGGATCCTAGCCCGGATCGTTCATGAACCGCTCAGCATTCTTCAAAACGTACGTTTGTCAAAAGAGTTACGGCTATAGTACCCGAAGCGCCACACAAATCAGCCGCCACGCGATAGCGTGCGGTTCTCTCGAAGGTCACGAGAACCGCAGGCTATCGAGAGCGTCCTGCTTGGAATTCTCAGCGATCTGCCGGGAACGCAGAATACAAACCAACAGAAGAACACAGAGGAAACGGAGTGATGGGTCCGGAATCTCCGTTTGCTCTGTGTTCTCCTGTTCAAAAATACGCTGGCGCTTGGAAAACGCGTCGCACGACCTCCAACCGAGAGGAAGCTAAGCAGGACGTTCTCTATCGCCAAGCGGCTGATGAATAATCCGGGCTAGATCGTCGCAAGTTGCTGGGAGTCTGGATTGTGTGATGGGTTTTCGGGACGCGTCGGCCAAAGTCCCAGATAGCTTTGCACCTACGACGACCATTCGTAAACGAAAGAACGATTTCCGACTCACTCGATTCACGCAGGTTCAACCCAGTCGGTGTTGTTAGCCTCTGAACAGTTTCTCAAGATTCTCGAAACAACGAGGATCTTGAGAAGCGCTTCGGTGACCACACCGACGAACTTTGGAGCTCAATCCGATCTTGCTTCGGTGGGGGAAAGACCGAAGACACTTGGCGCGGAGTTGCGCGCGTAGGACAAAACGACCTGAGTCACACGCGCAAATTGCCGAGTGGTCAATAACGGACGGGGAAGCACGGCGATACTTCGCGCTGGAAGGAGTCGTGTCCACTTAGGAACAGTCCCGAAATAGATTCCCGACATGTGCGACAGCCTTTCACCATCTTTAAACCGTCTCTTCGTGATTGGTGTGACAAGCCCGATAGGGCTGACACAACTCCTGCCGGGGCTGTAAAGCCCCAGTAATGAGC
>CAUJKL010000746.1 GCA_963204995.1 Planctomycetota bacterium
GGTTGATCTGCGACAACTTGCTCGAAGCGCGGGATTATTCACAAGCGAATTGGATTTCACAATAGCGTTAATTGATGTTTTGACAGTTCTGCGAGTTCGAAAAATACATTGATCGTGTCAAGCTCGGCTATCCACTGGACTTCATCCGCTCAGCTGTGGCGGGAACAACAGAGTGCGTCTCATGCGGTGAAGATCACGTTATCGTACTTAACATCGTTGGTCAGAATCTCTCCATGAGGAACTTGACCGATGATTCCCGGGCACATTGATCGACGAGGAGAACGTTGCGGGATTCGTCCCACTCGGTGCAGGAAAGTCGTTTTCTTTGTTGGATCGGCGGAGCGGCCACCTAGGCGCTCGTCCGAAGATGGAGCAGGGAACGCAAACCATTTCTGGACCAACGCGGCAGAAACCGGAGCGGCTGGCGAATCGAGTAGGGCTGGTGAGGTTTCCGGAGCGGGAGCGGCATAGGCTCCACGCCGGGCAATCCGCGATATCGAGCCACTAGCACGCCGTCCGCACAAAACGTTCCATGAGTGAAGTCGGCGTCGGCGATAATGACGTATCCTCGCTCCTCCAGCAGTTGCTTGCAGCGGTAATGCAAGTCTTGACTGTGTGTGCCGACGAAAACGTAACCGATCCGCCCCGCGCGTAGTGATTCGTCCGCGTCGACGAGCATTTCGTATTCTCTGCCTTGGATGTCGGCATGCAGCACGTCAACAAAGTCGATGTTTCGCTCAGCTAGAAACCGATCGGCACCCCAATGGCCGTGTCCGACTTTGCTAATGGTGAAGTCCGCAGTGAGCTGGTTGAAGGCAAAGTTGTACTTGCCGACGTCAAGGTGGTCCGCATCCGGTTCGATTAAAAAGCAACGTGCGTCGTCGACGTGCTTGGCAAACCACAGCGAGTAAAAGCCCCAGTAGGCCCCCAGTTCAATCATGCACCCCGACGCGGGAATGTGGTTGAGCACCTCCTGAAACACCATCTCCTCTTGCGGTTCGTGGCAGCCGCGATTGCCTTGCAAGAGTTGCATATAGCAAGTATCCATCGGCTGGATCCGCAGTCCGTTGTGCATCACGAGGTGACCGTCAACAATTTCCCCCGCACGTTCGACTCGCAAAATCTTCGCGTTGCACGGATCTGACTGAATTCTGCGGATTCGTTCCGCCATTTTTCGAGCTCGTTTCGACATGCGCGGGTTTTCTCCTCAGGCATTTTGCGGGACTAATAGCACGACTTTGCTGATGCCGTCAATACAGATCCGCCGGTCGGCAAGCGTTCCCCGGTCTCAAGGATGTTGGCATAGCCGCAGACGCAGGGATTTGATAGGAGCAAGACTGAAATAACGCGTGTCATGCTCGTTCGACAAATTCGATCACAAGCTATCGCCAAGAAAAGGTCGGTCCATGCGAAGTGTGCTTAACCCGTTAATTGAACCGTTAGGTTACCAACTCTTTCGCACCGACCCCAAATCGTTGGGTCTGTCTCCGTTTCGCGACATGAGCCGGCTCGTCGCAACAACACAGCCGGTGGTTTTCGACGTGGGGGCCAACGTGGGACAAACGGTGAGAAAGATGCGCCGTCATCTGCGCAGTCCGGTGCTGCATTGTTTTGAACCCACCCCCAGCACGTTTGTCAAACTGACAGAGCGGTGCGGCGAACTGAACAACGTCTAACTCAACAACGTTGGATTGGCGGATCGTGTCGGAGAACTCGAACTTCACCAGTTGGACAGTTCGGAGATGAACTCCTTCCTTCCGCCAGCGGAAGACTCTTGGGGAAACATCGTGGCCCGCGAAGTTGTCCCAGTGACGACGATCGACGAGTATTGTGCCCAACGCTCGGTCGACCGGATCGACGTGCTCAAGACCGATACGCAGGGATTCGATCTGGATGTGATCAAGGGAGCCCGGCAGATGATCGCCGAGAACCGTATACACTTGATCTACCTGGAATTGATCTTTTCGCAGATGTACGAGGGGCTGCCGCGTTTCGACGAGATCTACGGCCACCTGGCGAACAACGGGTTCAAGCTGGTGTGCTTTTACCGTTTTTCGTTCCAACACGACCGGGCCGCAGTCTCTGATGCCATGTTCGTCAATCCAAGCTATCTACAGTTGACGGAGCGGAATCGCGCCTGTGCCTGATAGACTCGTCGGACCTTAAAGACCAACTCGTTCCGCCGCGAAATGCTGTTGACCCATCACATCAAGGCCAATATCGTTTCGCGTCATGGATTTCGTCACCGCACGAGCAACCCAATCACCGGACCGCGAGAGCTTCGATGGCACGATTTAGACAGTTTCGCAGGCGGTTTTCGCGCTTATTACCGAGTGTCGAGCAAAGACGACAGATCCGCGATCGCCTACTGCGGCGAATGGGACTAGCACGCACCAAAGAGCCCGTAGCATTCGTCGACCATCCCGACTGGCGAACGGCGAACCTGCTGCAATACGTCGCAGCAGAGCACTTGCTTCGTAACGGTGAGCTTTCGTTCCTGCAAATCGGTGCCTTCGACGGCGTCGTGGTCGACGACATGCGTCGAGTCATTGAAAACGAGAACGTCCGTGGAATCCTGGTCGAGCCACAACCCGTGCCGTTCAAGCGATTGGAGCAACGGTATCAGGGCCATCAACATCTGACGCTCGTTAACGCCGCGATCGACAAGACCTCCGGCACACGAACGCTGTACACCATTCGGGGCGGCGACTCGGCCGGTGCCTCCTTCGACCGGAACCATTTGCTGAAACACGGAGTTGGCAGCGCCGACATCATCGAACAAGAAGTGCCCTGCCTGACGATCAACGAGGTGATGGAACAAGCCGGATTCCAGACGATCGACCTCCTGCAGATCGATGCGGAGGGATACGATTTCGAACTCATAAAGTCCATCGACTTCCGCCATTGCTCGCCGTCGATTTTGCGTTTTGAGTTCTCGCACCTTTCTCGAAAGGACATCGACGAGTGCCTGCGGATGCTGGCCGTGCGCGGCTATCAATTCATTGTCGAAAAATACGATGTGATAGCCGTCCGTCAAGACGACTCGGAAAGCAGCTCGCGGGAGTCAATTCGCACCGCAGCGTGACCGTCTGGCAATTTGACAGATCACATGATGTGTCGCCCTATCGCATTGAATGGCAATGAAGTTCTTTCGTGCGTGCTCGGTAGACCGGATCATGTCTTCGCAGATCCGGCACACCGTATTGAATGGCAATAAAGTTCTCTCGTGCGTGATACGCGGAAAAGCCGGGTCGATGGAAGAACATGGCGAGCTGCGACACCCGCGAACGTTTCGGATCGGAAAATATGTGCTTGCCACCGATTCTCTTTTGCCAAGCGTTCGATTTACGAAGCTGCCGGGCACCTGGTGTACCGTGCCGGAGCTGGTCGATCGATTTCCCGAGCAAGTGATTCAGCAAGTCGTGGGGCACGACAGACAAGTTCCCGAGTTTCGATATCACTATTCGGGAAACGACCCCAGGTACGACGGGGTGCTGCCGGCGACGACGGTTCCCGCCGATTTTCTTCTTCATATCAAGCAAGGCCGCGCTTTCGGGCGCGATTGCGTCATCTATGGCCCCGATGGGACTGGCTTACGAGAGTTTGACTATCAGCAGAGGACGTTGTCGGCGTTGCAACAGGAGCTCCCAGGTGGCAGGCTGAATCCCCGTTATTGGAAACACACCCTGCAAACGATGAGGCGAACGAAGGGATTACCCGCCGTGCGGTACTGGCCGGGGAAAGTGGCAGCCTTGAACGCTCCGTCGTCGTATAACTACTACCACTGGATGCTTGAAATCCTGCCCCGTCTGATCACGCTTCAGAAATGCGGTATCGCTCCCGACTGGTATTTGGTTGATGCCTTTACACCCTTTCAGTTGCAGACGTTGAGAGCGTTCGGCGTGCCTCTGGATCGAGTGCTCCAACCGTATAGCGGCATGCATGTGCAAGCGGAGGAGCTGCTTGTGCCGTCTCGACATTTCCCCAACTCGTGCCGCGAAGCTGGAGCGGAGCTCATCCGACGAATCGCGCCAACAAACCCTGCTGCGTCCTCCGACCGGATATTTATTAACCGTCGCGGATCTCGCCAGCCAGTGAACGTCGATCCGTTTCGGCAAGCGTTGCGTCAATTTGGATTCGAAGAGCATTACCTCGAAGACTACAGCCTGCCCAAGCAAATCGAGCTATTTCAACAGGCTAACGCCGTTGTGGCGATGCATGGCGCGGGATTGACCAACACGGTGTTCTGTCCTTCCGGTGCCCTCGTTGTCGAGTTAATGCCTGAGGGAAAGTACCGGCCTTGTTATCCAATGTTAAGTCGCCTCTGCGACCTTCGTCACTACTTAGTATCCGCAAAACGAATGGGATTCGCGCAACACATGCTCGTTCCCGTGGAAACCATTCGCTCTCTCTTGACAGATCTACTGTCGGAGCGGCCAGCCGCCATGCGAATCCCGACTCCGGCAAAGGAGCGAAGAGTCACCCGCGAAGCTATGGCTGGGAGAGAGCCGCCGCACAGCCGCATTGAACGACGGCAGAACGAATGTCCGCTCCCCATAGGTACTCGCTCGAGGGTCTTACCGAGCGTTGGCTGCCATTGACTCGCTTGGCGAAATCGAGTGAAATCCCACCTCTTCCGTAGCGAATTACTCCCGATAACGCAGGTATTGCATGGCCACTTCGCTAAGGCTCGGCGGAAAACTCCGCTTCCTTTACCGCGCCTGGCGATATCGATGGCGCGTCGAACCGGCAGAGATTTCCTTTGTCCTCCAGCACGTATCTACAGGTCAGACGTGCCTTGATGTCGGTGCCCACCGAGGAGCGTTTACCTATTGGATGCAGCGGAAAGTCGGTCCGAACGGGCGGGTCATCGCGTTTGAGCCCCAACCGGAACTGGCTCGTTATCTCGCCGACGTCAAGCAGTCTTTCGGTTTGCAGAATGTTGAAGTGGTGCATGCCGCGCTATCCAGTTCCGCTGGTGAGTGTCGGCTCTATCGACCCACTTCCGCCCCAACACCAAGCGCCACCGTCGAGCTGAGTGCCGGGCTCGATTGCTCGGTGACCGTTCCCATGGTCACGCTGGACGAGTACCTGTGCGATACTTCGGTTCGCCCCATCGCTTTCATCAAGTGCGACGTTGAAGGCCACGAACTCGATGTCTTCCGAGGGGCCGAGTCGGTGCTGATCGAAGACCGGCCCGTGCTGCTGTTCGAATGTGAACAACGGCACCGTGGTGCGAGTTCGATCGATGACGTCTTCGACTATCTGACATCCTTGGGCTACGTCGGTCATTATCTGGAGGGGCGGCAGCTGCGAGCGCTGACCAGTCTCCGGGCGGAACATCGCGTCCACGGCCATCGCGATTACGTCTACAACTTCGTCTTTCTGCCACGACGTGAAGCGAACGATAACGCGCGGTTGTCGGGCAAGGCGGCTTAATGCGTCCAGCTTCAGCCAGTGAAATCCAAAACTTGAACTGAGATTTACGATGAAGATCGGAATCCTCCTGCCGAATTGGATCGGCGATGTTGTCATGGCCACGCCGACTCTGCGTGCAATCCGCCGCCATTTTGGCGCAGATGCCGAAGTGGCTGGCATCCTGCGGCCTTACGTGGGGCGCGTTCTGGACGGCACATCATGGCTAGATCGAACTTTCTTGTTCGATAGGAAGTCGGCCGACCCGGCCTTACGCTCTGCCGCGTTGCTGCGACAGCTTCGTCGGTGGCAGCCTGATGCGATGGTCCTGCTGCCGAATTCCATTTGGGGCGCGGGCCTGGCGTGGTTGTCCGGGGCACGGCAACGAATCGGATATGCCCGCAACGGGCGCGGATTCTTGCTGACCACCGGGCTGACACCACTGCGGGAAAACGGAGCTTGGAAACCGGTATCGGCAATCGACTATTATCTCGAATTGGCCTACGCGATCGGCTGCCCCGCGGAGCCTCCGAGATTGGAACTCGGCACACTTTCGCAAGACGAAGTTCGGGCAGACGAAGTGTGGCGGCGGCTGAAGCTTGACCAGGCTGAACACGTGATTGTGTTTAACACGGGCAGCGCGGTCGGTGGTGCCAGAAGCTGGCCGACTCGCCGGTATGTCGACCTGGCAATACATTTAGTCAAGGAGCCATCAACAGCAGTGCTTGTGATTTGTGGACCCGGCGAGCGCGCGACGGCTGCGGAGATCGAAGGGCTGGCGAATCACCCTCGTATCAAAAGCATGGCCGACCAGGATCTCAGCTTGGGAGTGGCCAAAGCATGTGTCCGCCGCAGCAGCCTGATGGTGACGACCGACAGCGGGCCGCGCCATTTCGCACCGGCCTTCGACGTGCCGTCCATCACGCTCTCTGGACCGATCGATCCGCGTTGGAGCGACTCGCACCATGAGCGGTCCACGGTGATTCAGCATCCTGTGGACTGTGGGCCTTGTGGCAAATCCACCTGCCCGTTTGCTCATCACGCATGCATGACGGGGATCACGGTCGAGCAGGTCGCCGCCGCAGTCACGCGGCAGCTTTCCCAGGAACCGGTGATTTTAGATAGGCGGTTGTGTGGCTGATCACGAGGGCGCAGCTCGAATCGCACCTTACCGACCTCCTATCTCGCCTTAGCTCAACCTCGTGAGCGATCCGTCACCGCAGGAGTTCGAGTTGCCAGGCGGGCGAACCTCGAAGTAGATCGTCGAAAGCTCCGATTCCGCTGCGGCTGCCGTCAATCGCAATTCGATCCGAGCGCCAAAGATCTCGGACTGAGCAACCTTGACGATCAGCGGCGAGCCATCCAATTGATGCGTGACGACGGTCGGTTCGTACATCAGCGGCGGGCAGAAGGCGACGTGCAAGTTGTGAGTTCGCTCGCCCGGAGCAAACTCGGTGCGCAGAACGCCGGAGATGACTTCCACGCCTTCGTCGTTGCGTGAACGCGTGATCTGTTGCGTGACATTCGGAGCTAGTTTTTCCTCGTCGACGACATCGAGCGGTTCGGAATCGATGGCAGCCGTCGCCACACGCTCTTCGGAATGAAGACACAATCGCTGTGTGGCCGGATACCACCAGGCGACTTCGCCTCCCAAGACGATCATCCACACGAAGCCGACTGCCCAGCTAGACGCTGGCGTCATCGACAAGGCGACTGCGACGCAGACGACACCTATCGACGGAACTCCAAGTCGCGTCATCAGACTGCGCAGTCGCGTCGCGTCTGGATACAGCCTTGACCAGACAAGGCGGAACAGGCTCGCAAGCAGTTCGGCTGCGGCAGCGGCAAGCATTGGAAATGCGAGAAATGTGGGTGCCTCGAACGCGCCGAGCAGACCACGAACGATAACTACCAGACAAAGGAACAGGACGAGTGTGGCTCCGAGAGCGATCGCCTGCCGGGCGATTCGGACCAAAGGGTCATCGGTTGCGTCGACCGGAAACGAAGTTGTTGATGGGAGATGTGCATCCATGCGAAGTTCCAAATCGGTACGGCGGAGGCAACGCGGCACTGCTCATTCGTGGCGCAACGCTTCGATCGGGTCCATTTGAGCGGCACGATACGCGGGGTACAAGCCGAACATCACGCCAATTATGACCGAAATGCCGAAGGCCAGTGGTATCGAGGCCGGTACGATGATCGGTGTAACGTCGCGCATGATATCGGGCAATCCGGCGATCATATCGGGTGCGACTCGCTTCATGATCCCGCGAGCAGCGTCGACCGCCACAGGACAAAGCAACCCGAAGCCTACGCCGACCAGGCCACCCAGAACGGACATGGCAATCGTCTCGACGAGGAATTGCCGCACAATGTCGGATCGCCGAGCGCCCAACGCGCGGCGCACGCCAATCTCACGCGTCCGCTCGGTCACCGTGGCCAGCATGATATTCATAATGCCGATGCCACCCACAACCAATGTCACGCTGGCGATCATGCCCATGATCACCATAAACATCAATTTCGTGCGTTTCGCTTGCTCGAGC
>CAUJKL010000747.1 GCA_963204995.1 Planctomycetota bacterium
GTCCTGCTTCATCGTCGCGAGTCTCACGGTCGGTTCCGCAGGCGAGCAGCGCCGCGGTGGAGGCGGCAGACGATGGGTTCTAGTCACCAGCGATCTATCGACGGCTACACCGCCTTGGATGCGTCGACATCGGACATCGTGCGGCAGACGGCATCGTCGTGGACGTGGGGATGGTGGAGGCCCCCCGGGGGTCAACTCGCGGGTCCTTTCCGGCTGGGGGTAGGGCGGGGCTTAGCCCGTCGTTCCACCGACTTTTTTCCGCGTATCGAAAAATCCAATCCCCCCCCCACTAGGAAAAAATTATGACACCAAACGCTCAGGTTGAAAAAATGAAAAAAATGTCCCCCGGTGCGGCCGCTTGGTTGTTGGGTGCCCAAAATATTCATCCAGGCGACCCGCAGACCGACGCCGATATCGCGATTCTCTCGCATCTTCATCCGTCTGCGATGGCAAATTTACTCGAGCTGTCACCCCGAGCCTTTCGCGATCGGGTTGACCTGCCCCGCAATGAAGACGGCACGTTCAATGCCCGCGACGTGACCCGCGCAATGCGTGACGACGCCGACGAGCATTTTATGACGCGATTGGTCCGCGATGGTCACTATGGTGCCGTTGTCGGTCTGGATTCGATCACGACTTTGTTTGCCGGACCAGCGGCGGCCTTTGACGGTTTGCCGGAGCGACCGAACAGAGCCCGCGTTATTTCGACGATAGGGGCTTACTTGTCCGAGTTCTTTGGTTCACAGCCAGACGAGACTACTGATGACGCATGACACTACCACACATCGTCGCGAGTTGCCTATCGTATTCGTCGTTCGGGCTCGTTGTCCGTCCTGCGGATCTTCGGATCTTCAGACGCGACGATCCGCAGCTGGCGGCGACGGTAGCGTATCGCGTGATACTGTTTGCCGATCGTGTCGGGAGCGATTCGTTGTTGTGGTCGAATAGCGGTAGCCAAATTTTGGCAAAGTTGGATTCGATGTTTCGTATCATGCCCGTGGAGGTTCAAAAAAAATGAACGCGACTAGTTCCATACTTTCGATCGGAAAAATTGCTGGCGACTTACAGCGGCCGGTTACCGAGATCCTTCTAGCCGTGGATCGGCTTAGTATTCGTCCCGCGATGACGATTAACGGCATTTTGCATTTTGACGAATCCGACGTTTCGACGATTGCGGCATATCTTCGCGATCATGACGCGAGAAAATAAATAACCGTTTACACAATTCTCACACTTTTGAAAAAAGGTATTTAAGCCATGACTACCGCGACTGCCCCCGCCAAAAAGAAGACCGCGACAAAATCACAAGCCGTCGAAGTGTTGAGCGATTCGGTTGATATTATTGATCGCGTTAATCGCGACTAAGTCCAAATTCAGAAGGCATGTTACGCCGTTGTTGAAGTGATGGTCGAGCAAGGCCGTTCCATTCCGAACTCGCAAGAGAGGGGGTGTTTTCGTGCTGGTGATTGGCTCGCAAAGAGCCCCTCCGGCAAGCCATTCTGGCAAATTCAACTCGCGATTGAAGAGCGACGGTCGCGAATTCGCGAAAGTTTGGACACCCCGGCCGAGCGTAAAGCCGAAGTCGATGCACTCCAAGCGGCAAAGTCGACGCTGGCCAAAGAAGCTCCCGCGCTCGAAAGCGAAATCGCGAAGCTGACGGCGACGTTGAATAAATTGCAGCAAGCTGTCACCGAGGCACAAGCCACCGTCGACTGGCGAGCCGAAAAAATCGAGCTCGCCAAGAGTCCGACGCTGTTGCCAAGTTACCTGGACGGCGAGGCGTCGCGAGTACGAGCGTTGATCAAGCAGTCTGCGGCGTTGGAGAAATGGTGGACGATGCAAGCATTTTGCGACGGCTGCCCCGGCCTGCTTGCGAAAAATCCCGAATCGAAAACCGATTGTGCGGCGATTGTCAATCACATTCGCGAGCACTGCCCCGAAGCAATCATCGATCTGGCGAATCAATCATTCGATCACGTTCGCATCGGCGAATGGTTTGACGAAATGAGAACCAAGTTGGCGAAGTGGAAACCGATTGTTGACGCTGGACGTGCCAAGTTGGCCGAAGACTTGGCGGTCGCGAAATCCGAAGCGGAAAACTGGTTCATTCGCGACCACGACGCCAGAATCGCCGCAAAATCTGAATCGGGTCCGTCGTCGAAAGTTGAATCGGCAACGTCGACAAAATCCGAATCGGGTCCGTCGGAAAAATCTGACTTCTAGTTGTCGTATTGCTCCCCGCCGATGGGACACACGGCGGGTTGAGCTATACCCCGTCGCCGTTGTCGATGGCTCCTCAGCGGCGGCGGGTTTTTTCAAAATCACAACGAACCGAAATCGAAAATGCACAATCGCCGACAACCTCCGCCGAAAATTCAAAGTGTTCAGCCGTCGCGAATGTGTGACCGTCCTAGACTCTGTTCACTCGCTCGTTCTGTTGCATCTGGTTCGCTCGTTAGCGACCGAATAATTGACGATGCTTGTCAATCGGCTGGCGTTCGTCGTGAACAATTCGACGGCGTTGTTAGTGCGATGCTGGTCGAGTAATTCAATCTCAAGTGAGGGTTTTACAAATGCAAAATCGAGAAGCCTATTTTGAAGCCGTCGGCGAATTGCTTAACGCTGGCCAGACTGAGGCAGAAGCTCATAGCGCCGTTCGTGCCGATCATCCCGAGTTGTTCGCCCGATTGGCACAAGAGGCGGAATTGCGACGCCCCCGAGTTGCAGGCGGACGCCGGCAGCGAGAGACTCCGCGGGCATCGGCACCAGCGCCGAAACCGACGTATCACGCCTTGCTTAATTCTGCGATTGCTGGCAATCCGGTCGACCCGGCGGACGTCGTCCAAGCCTGCAAGGAGTTGCATCGACACCCAAACACATTTTGGTCCGAACTTCGCAGGCAGCGCGATCGCATTGCGTCGAAGCTCGCCAGCGATACGCTGGTCAACGATACGGCACCTGTCGCGCAACGTCGGTCGGTCTCACACTCGCGACGATTCGACCTGATGGTTGCCGAAGCCGCGAAATGTGAACGCACATATTCCGACAACGAAATTCGAGCGGCTGGCTTCGACGTCGCGAACTTTCGATCGGCATTGCGTGATGCGGTTCACGACAAAGTTATGCACCGTTCGTACGCAGTTGGCAGTGTTGTTTGCGATTGTTCGAGCGGCGTTTGTGTGTGCAAATAGTGCTCGGTCGCGTTTGTACAAACGCCCGTAGCGTTTTCGCGACCGCACTGGTTTATGTTTTCGGGCTGGCTCGGTCGCGTTTTTTTGTTCGCCTCATTTGGGCTCGGTCGCTTGTTGTGGCCGAGTTTTTTATTCTCCACTTGTGGGCCGATTCGTGATGATGAGGAAATAATGAGCACAACATAAATTGAAATTCATGACGATCACAACCAGCAATGAGGCTGATTCGCTGCTTGGATTTATTAGCGGCATCATCTTCATTGATGAAATCAATCGCGAGTTGACCGAGTTGGCGGAAATGCGAGACGATGACGAATTCGACAGCGACCAGGTTGATTGATTGGTTCGGCGATTCATTCGGCGACGGCGACTAAATCGGAGTTGCGGCAAATGCTCACGCAAGAACTCGTTGGTCAGTTTGCGAGACGAGTTGAGATTCATTTAGCGGCTGGTCGATACGAGATGGCACATAGCGTTATCGATGAGGCGCGTTTAGCGTCACTCTCACCCGACGTGGACAAGATCACTCTCAGCACTCACTTGGTGGCGACTTCGCTTAGCGTTCGACTTGTAGGGCGGCTTGAGCGAATCGGCATTTGCACCATTGGCCAGTTGCTTGACCGGCGAGACGAGTTACCGCTCATTCGTGGATTGGGAGAATCAGTGATCGGCAAAATTAACGAGATGCTGCAACGAGGCGGGTTCGCAAGATAGACGATATTCGTGGAGTAGTTTGATACTCGTTGACGGTCGATCGTTCGTTGTACGCGAATCTGTGAGGCCGTTTTAGGCGATCACGAACTCTTCTACACTGACGCCAGCACTTTTTAAGATTCCGTGAAGCGTCCCGGTCTTAACCGTCTTGCTGCCGTGGCATGGAACAACAGCCATTGCATTGCTGACGGAGTGCCTCAGAACAACGTGGCTACCCCTGCTGTGATCTTCCACAAAGCCAAGTCGCTTCAGCCTCCGAACAACCTCAGCACCAGTCAACTGAGGCAACTTAGCCATTGACTCTGATCCGAAGCCGCACACAACCGGCCGATCGCTCTACTCCAGCATCGCGAGAGTGTGCCAACGGTTCCCCATGATTGCGTCTCGCTTCAAGCATCGCCATGAACGCTTCGGCGATATTTGTCTTGGCTTCTTCCAGTGTGTCGCCCTGGCTGACGATACCGGGATAATCAGCGGCAAAGATTGAGTAGCCGCCCTCTTCTTCAGGACAAGCAATTGCGGTGAACTCATGCGCTGGCGGGGAAGGTACTACCCATGAGTCGCCGAAGACCTGACAGGCTGGAACAAGTGCCTCTTGGGTCATTGGGATAATAGTTGTCATTGTCCTGATTCCGTTTCGTTTGGTTGTTCGCCTAATTTTATTATATTGAGGCGCCACGATCCAAGGATTTCATTTTCGTGCAAGAGATCAAGCGAGTAGTGCCCCTCCTTGCCCGACTTGATGTGCTCAGGTATCGGCATAACATACTCTGAAATGGCGATGGGATCGCTCGAGCTAACAGAGAACTTTGTTTCAAATAAAACACTCGCGTCTGACAAATCAACAAACTTCAATTCAAGTGGAACATGCCCGTACACCTCCAGTAACGCGAAGTAGAGATAGGGGGTTCCCGCCTTTTCTACTGGCCCTTTCAGGACGTGGCGCTTACCGCCATCTTCAGTATCTTCGGCCGGTTCAATTCTGTTGTTTCGAAGCAGGTATCGTGTGAACGTACCGCAAATTATGTGCTTGCCGGATACCTCCCGGTAAACGTGGTCGGCGAGAACCATTGCTTGTAAAACTGGTTTGGGCATGCTTGTTAACTTCTAGCGAACACGGCGAAAGACTTTCCTCCACCAAGAAGCCTAACACTCGCCTAGCTCAATTGCGAGCAACACAAAAAGCATCATTCGGCACTACTGGAACTTCACTGGACGCGGTGCAACAGACATCGAAGGCGGTGCCACAGGCCGATTGACGGTGCAACAGGCGGTTTCCGCAGTTTCCCGCGATTTGTTGCACCGGTGTTGCACCAAGGTCAAAAAAGTAGTTGCCCCTCTAGGATTTGAACCTAGACTAACTGATTCAGAATCAGTCGTGCTACCGTTACACTAAGGGGCAAGAGTGTTATTTCCCAGTACGTTACGTCGGTAAGCGATACTGGTCAAGACGATCGAATCCGCCACGAGGTTCGGAGAACGGGTTCGCCGTTTGCCGCGTGATCGACGTAAACTCTTTAATCGGCAATGATTTGACACGTCCATCAGCCGTATTTACACTCGACTTAGGTTCTTATAGCACTGGAACTTAGCGTCTGTTCGAATTCGCCTCATTTGCCAAGTTCGGGAATAACGGCGGCGAACTATGGCGAAGTTAAGTGCGACGGTAAGATTTTCCTTCTAGTTTGCGATCGGTTGACACTCATCCAGCACGGCGACGTCGTTTGTTGCTGGCCGGCCCGAAGGGCTGAAGTTTCCACGGAGTAATTGATTATGGCGAAGCGTGAAAGCCAAGGGCTTCAGATTGCGTTGATTCTGTTCGTAATGATTACGGTCGTTTTGGCCGTGACGACGTTCGTCTTCTTTCGCAAAGCAGAGCAGATGGCGGGAGAAGTTGCTGCTGCGAAAAAGGCAGAAACAATTGCCAAAGATGCCGCCGGTCAAGAAAACTTCTTCAACCAGTACCTGCGACACATCGTTGGTGCTAAGACGCTGACCGAAGCGGAATTGAATGTCATCGTTCCGAGTGTCGAGGGCGACGAAGAGATGGCCGCTGTTCACGCCTCCTATAAGCAAGACATCGCGACGTACGGCGAGGGTTTACCACAACAAAAACTAAACTATCGTGAACTTCCAGGCATCATTTTGCAGCAAATTCGCAAATTGAATACGGCGAATACGAATCTGAATGCGGACAACCAGATGCTGATCGCCGAGCGAGACCAAGTTAAGGCACAGAGCGTTGTAGAAATTGACACGGCGCGTAAAGGTCAGGAAGTGGCAACTGCTGACCTTGCGACCGAACGCGAAACATTTAACACGGATCGCGCAGCGATCACCGCCGAGCGAGATAAAGAGTTTGCCAATTACAAAACGGCGATCGGGGAGAAGACAACTCTCGTCGCCGCACGCGACACTACCATCAAAGATCGCGACACCGCTATCAAAAGCTTGGATCTTACGGTCACCAAGCAAAAGGAAACGATCACGGAGCTACGCGACGAGCCGTTCGAGGCCCCGGATGGACGAATCGCCTGGGTCAACCAAGCGAGTCGAACCGTGTGGGTGAATCTCGGCATGGCCGACGGGCTGCGACGCCAAACCACGTTCAGCGTCTATGACCATGATGCCATGAACGTCGTTCCGAGTGCTGGCGGCAAGGCCGGAAACGAAGAGGAAGTCTCGAAGCGGAAAGTCGACGATCGCAAGGGGATGATCGAGATTACTCGTGTCATCGACCAGCATCTTGCTGAAGCTCGCATTGTCAGTGACTATACGGCGGACCCGATTCTGCCGGGCGATCAAGTCTTCTCGCCAGCCTGGAAACCAGGGCGCAAAGTTCGCTTTGCTCTAGTGGGCTTTATGGATCTCGATGGCGATGGACGTAGCGATCGAGATCTAGTGCGGAACATCATCACGATGGGTGGCGGTCAGATTGATGCCGAGGTACATGATGACGGAGCGACCGAAGGAGAGTTGAGCGCCAACACGCGATATCTCGTGCGTGGTGACGATCCTGACGGGAGCGACGCAGCGCTTTTGACAGCCCACACCAATATACTTGGCAAAGCCAAGGACCAAGGCATTCAAGAGATCAAATTGCTGGCTCTGCTCGGTATGATGGGCTACAAGGCAGAAGTACGGACGGTGGGACTCGGCAAGAACGCCGATCCTTTGCAGTTCAAGGCTGAGCCCGCTGAAGGACGTGCTCGAACGTCAAGCGGCAATGTGTCCGACGTCTTCAAAGAGCGAAATCCGCCACAACGCAAATCGGGCGGTTCGGCCTACTAACGCTTCCAATAATGAGACATCCCGAGAGCCGCCATTCGAGCGGCTCTCGTTTTGCGCATGGCGAGTAAGCCTCTTTCTCGCAGCATAACGGGCCGTCGAGTGGCGGGTGGCTGTGGCGGAGTCTTCGACGCCACGGCTGATTGGAGTTCATGGTAAGCCGGGGCTTCGCGGACTCAGCCCCAGCCACCTCGTTTCATGAAGTTATTTCCTGGACGAACCATAGCGGGCCGCCGACCCTGCGGTGAACTACTTTGCGTCTGCCGGTTCGTCACCAGCCCCGGCGAACAAATGCGAACGAAGTGCCTCGACTTGGGTCCGTGGGTTCTCGATCGGTGGGCCTTGTATGTTAAGATCGTTGCGTTCGGGTTCCACTAATATCTGCGCGGGTGTTGGTAGCCGGTGCGCACTGGCCAATGCGCGGAGCAATTGCTGACCTGCCCAATCCAATCCATGGGCCTGGCATAGCTCCGCGAACAACCCGTGCAGGCTGTCCGCATTTCGTTGTTCGCGGAATTTGAGAAAGCGCGTGACAAGCCAGGCGACTCCAATAACAAAACCTATCACCGCGATCGGGAGCAAGACGTCCGTCCAAGCGATGCCGCCACCGCCTCGTCGAAACCGCCGCCCCATGTGAATATATTGAGCTTGGCCAGCCAACAAGTAGCACCGCCCAACGCAGACCGTCGCAAGTGTGCTGAGGCTCGTCATGATATGGCGTCTCCGGTCTCTGTCGTCAACTCGGTGCTTGGCAGTTCCAACGGCAAAGGTCCGAGCACCGATGGTGGTAGTACCGTGCATTCGGCAAACACTTGCAACGTGTGCTCGGCAGCGTCGCGCACACTTTGACTACGGTCAAGAATCGCGTCGCGAAGCGCGTTCCGACTGGCTACCGAAGGACTCTGGACAAGCGCCTCGGCCGCAGCGGCTCGGACAATATGATCATCGTCCTGCAAGAGCGAGATGATGCTCGATTCGCATTCGATCACCGCCGTCATGGCGACTGCCATCTGAATGGCTCGCATCCTTCGCACACGCAACGGACTCTTCAACTCGTCCTGTAACCCATTCAAAGCGTTGGGGTCAACGCGTTTCACGATCTGCCCGGTCTCGGCCATCGCCGCATCATCGAGCGTTCCAAGGGTTGCGAGGAACCGCTCGAAAGTGAACTCGGCAAGCGACTCTCGTGCTGCCTCGCGAACCACTTCGTCCGGGCTATCGACCAATTCAAATAGCGTTGTCATGGCCCCGCGAATACCGCGATCTCGAAGCTGGCGGACGATGATCGCCCGCACCGTCGGATCGTCATCGTCGAGTGCTCGTACGACGGCCGAATTTGCCTCGACGCCACGGAATTCGCACAAGGCAGCGGCTGCCGCTCGTCGTGCTTCGGTTTCACCGTGAGTGAGAATGAAATCAAGCACTTCAAATACACGAATGCGGTTCATTCCGGACGCCATCGTCAACTGGATCGCCCCCCGCTGTTCTTCGCTATTCAATTCGCTGAGCAATTTCAGATCGTCTCGCAGCCAGCTGAATGATTCGATTCGTTTCAGGTTATTCTTCGTCGCTCTGGGGACTTCATCGACGAAATGCGCAAGCATGTGACGCACGAAAGTGACATCGTCGCGGTGAGCCAAAATGCTGTAAATCGCCGATGATGTGCGAGGCGATTCAAGTGAATTGAGAATCAGCCGCAGTACACCGGGGCGCGGGCTGTGAGACAACAAATGTACCAGGGTCACATAAGCCGTGTCATGAGGATGCTGAAGGATGTGATTCAGGAACGGGTTCTCGTGCCCCGCGAGCATGAGGAATGCCTCGACGATCTCGCGACGTTTGTGTTGCTCGAACCGTTCGATCGACTGCTCTAAGGCTCCCGTTACGTGAGCACGTGCGAACTGTGGATCGCGGCGATTGTGATAGTCTCGCGGTGCTGCAATCTCGCCGCACAAGGCATCCGCCAGCCGCAACAACGTCTCGGCCGAGCGATTTGCTTGCGGGTTCGACTTGTCCTCCGCCGCCGTGATCAGGGCGGGAATCATGTCATAATCGCGGAACGCTAACACGGCTTCGCAACCGTTCCGGTGCAGTTGTTCGTCAGAGCTGAGGATGGCGTCGCGAATGACGCTCGACAACCGCCCTCCGGAATCTGCGATGATGGTCTTCCATTGCTTGCTCAGTGTATGCCAACGACGAAGTAGTTCGCGTTCCGCCGAGGCGCTACGTCGGGCAAGAATCGCTCGCAAAGCGCTGATCTGCACGTCTGGTTCCGACGCATCGAGCGCGCCGAGTAGCACGCGGACGGCCGCCTCGTTGTGCGTCTTCGCCAAAACCGACATCGTTAATTTGAGTCCACTCGCCACGCGTAGGCACTCCGAGTCAATATTTTCTCTTCTTTCTTGCCCATCGGTCGCGAGCTTTGGCAAGGAACAAAGAGAACCGGAAAATCTTCGCAACTTTTCCTAACCCAAACGGTTTGACTATTCCAATCGCCCTAACCGTACTCGCCAATCGCTGTAATCGTTAGCTTCGTTGCAATCCGCGCTAGTAAAATCGCTAGGATGGACGCCTCGTCCGTCCGAAGTCTCGATCGGCTTTCCGATAGGACGAGGCAGCCAACCTACAAATGCAAATGGTATCACTGCGTACTCTGTCAATGACTTGATTTCCGGCAGCCGAGCAGAGAGACTAGAGGACAGCGGACGGATTGGAAACATCACAGATCCAACAGCCCACTCCGATCCATCCGCTCCTTCCCACAGCTGAAATATCCCGCCTATTTACGACCGCGTTCGAAGGACGAGTTATGTCGATTCCAATGACCGCTGCCCAAGTGCTAGATCGTGAGTTCCTCGAAATTCGCGCCAAAGTATTAGAGCTGGCCGCTTCGTTTGACCGATTGCACCGAGCGGAGGGAGCGGTGGTGGGCGACCCGCGTTTGAGCTTGATTCAAGAGGCGATCGACGTGCTGCAATCCGACGCCGACGACCGCGCTGAGCAAGTCCAACTGATCTTCTCGCTACATTACGACGACGAGTGGCAAAAGAAGTTCGATATGGCGCGTGGTCGATAAACTCAACTTCCGTACACGCCTCGACAGTTAAGAGAAAGAGCAACCACGATGTATTACATCGACCCTCACATTCACATGGTGTCGCGGACAACGGACGATTACGAAACACTATCCAGAATGGGCTGCGTCGGGTTAAGCGAGCCGGCGTTTTGGGCCGGTTTCGATCGTGGCAGCGTGGATAGTTTTCGCGACTATTTCCGCCAGCTGACGGACTTCGAACGCAAGCGTGCCGCTCAGTACGGCATTCAGCATTTCACGTGGTTGTGTATCAATGCCAAGGAAGCCGAGAACGTCAGCCTGTCGCGCGAAGTCATCGCGATGATCCCCGAGTTCCTCGACTCGCCGAGCGTGCTAGGGATTGGCGAGATCGGACTCAACAAGAACACCAAGAACGAGGCCACCATTTTCGTCGAGCATCTCGAGTTGGCGATCAAGTACAACCAGCAGATCCTCATCCACACGCCGCATCTCGCGGATAAGTACCAAGGCACTCGCATGATCCTCGACATGCTGTGCGACGACAGCCGTATCGATCGCAGTCGTGTGCTAGTGGACCACGTCGAGGAGCACACGATTCGCCACGTCTTAGACGAAGGCTTCTGGGCTGGCATGACATTGTATCCCATCAGCAAATGCACCCCGCAACGAGCCTGCGACATGGTCGAGATGTATGGCCCCGAACGATTGCTTGTGAACTCAGCCGGTGACTGGGGGCCGTCGAAACCAACCGCCGTGCCCGACTTCATCTTCGAGATGCGCCGACGCGGACATTCGGAGAGCCTGATCCGACGGGTCGTATATGACAATCCCGTGCAGTTCTTCAGCCAGAGCCAAGGTTTTGACTTTAAAGCACCCGATACCAGCGAGACAACGGCGACGAAGTAACATTCGCACTTTCCGGTTCGTCCGGAGTGAGCTGGATTCACCGCTTCGCCTATTGCTTGCATCACTTCACTGGGCATGAAAGACAAACGGCTTCAACTTTATCGCGATGGCTGCTATAAGTCGCGGCAGCGTGGTTGCAAATAGTTGTCTTGTTCGTAAGCGATCCACTCGTCGTAGGCTGGCGAAGCCGCAGCGGGTATCGACCGAAGGTTGGTCGGCGAACTATCGTTCAAAAACTAGCCGCTGCTATCGTCTCGCGGCCTGATGCTATCACTCGAAACAAATTCGCCTGTCCCGATTCTCGCTGGCCTGCTCTAATTGCCGCCGAACTCTAGATATTGGGAAGGAAGTACTGTGAGCGCTAGCATTCTCGGACTGGGTACTGCATTGCCCGAGCACACCTTCGATCTGGATGAGGCCATTGAGTTTTCGAACGATCTGATTTGCCGGGATGACCGGGAAAAGCGACTGCTTCGCACGATGTTCCGGAAATCCACGGTCGCGACTCGTCGAACTTGTGTTCATCACAGAGTGGCTTACGAATGGATTGGCAGAGACTCTCCTCCCAGCAGCAGCCCCGGTCCGTCGACCAAACAGCGGATGGCCTACTACGCCGAACACGCTCGACCACTAGCGGTCACCGCAACGACGAAGGCGCTGGCGGACGCCGGAATCGGCCCGGACGAGATTACGCACTTAGTCACCGTTTCTTGCACCGGCTTTGATGCTCCGGGCGTCGATATTCATTTGTTCGATCAACTTGGGCTGCCGGCCACAACGCAGCGATTGCACATTGGGTTCATGGGCTGTCATGGCGCGATCAACGGTCTCCGCGCCGTTCGCGGATTAGCAGCCGCCGATCCTAAGGCCCGCATCTTGCTATGCGCAGTCGAACTTTGCAGCCTGCATTTCAAATTCCAATGGGATCCAGAACTGATGCTTGGCAACGCGCTCTTCGCCGATGGGGCCGCCGCCGTCGTCGTGGCCCAAAACCAAGCCGAAGACGCGGCTATTTATCAGCTGCGAGACACGGCCTCCTGCTTGATGAAAGATTCGCGAGAAACGATTACCTGGCACATCGGCGATGCGGGGTTCGACATGTCGTTGTCGAACCGCGTGCCCGGCCTGATCACCGAACACCTCAAACCTTGGCTCGCCGGCTGGCTCGATTCCAAAGGGCATTCGATCGAATCGATCAACTCGTGGGCCGTACATCCGGGCGGTCCGAAAATCGTGGATGCGGTGGAAGAGTCGCTGGGCTTGGGTCCGGAGTCACTAACCAACTCGCGGGCGATCCTCGCGGAGTTCGGCAACATGTCGTCACCGACGGTGCTATTTGTACTGGAGCGATTTCTGCAACAGAACGCTGCTGGACCGTGCGTCATGCTTGGATTCGGGCCTGGGTTAATGGCCGAAGCCGCTTTGCTCGAATAGCGAACAGAGTGCGATCCTTTGTTGTCCTTATCTCGCACCGCTCTGATCCGTCGCTGTTTCGTTACGGCATTCGTGATGCTCGCGCTGGGGCCGTTTCTGGCCGTCTGGTCGCTGCGCAGCGTCAACACGATGTTCAACACGCCGCATCACTGGATTCCGGCGGACAACCAACAGCGGCAAGACTTCGAATAGTTCTGTGAGCATTTCGAAAGCCAGGCGTTGGTCGTCATCAGTTGGCCGGGATGCACGGTCGATGACCCGCGTCTCGAGAAGTTTGAAGTCACGTTGCTCGATCCAACGCAACCCCAGGCTGCCCGGAATAAAGCGTTGTTCGATCGAGTTATCTCGGGGCATTCGACATTACGACAACTGACGTCCGAGCCGATCGACCTCTCGCGCGAAGACGCGATCGCTCGATTGCAGGGCGTCTTGGTTGGGCCTGACGGCAGTTCCAGCTGTGCTGTTGTCATGTTCACCGATCAGGGCGGTTACGATCGTCGCGAAGCGATCGACATCATTCTCGACACCGCACAAGAGACGTGTGGTCTGGAACGAACGGCGTTTCGCATCGCAGGACCGCCGGTAGACGGAGTCGCGATCGATCGAGCCGGTGTCGACACGATGCGGCGGTATGCGATCCCATCGGCGCTGCTTTCGCTGTTGCTCTGTTGGCGTTGCCTGCGTGAGTGGCATTACGCCTTGGCAGTGTTCGCGGTGGCCGCAGTCGGCGAAGGACTCTGTCTGACGCTGGTCTATTGGAGCGGGCAACCGATGAATGCGATCCTCATTCTCATGCCGCCCTTCGTATTCGTGCTTACCGTCGCGGCGGGAGTTCACCTCGTACACTACTACTTTGACGAAGCCCGAGCACACGGCGCGGGCGGTGCATCGGCGCGGGCGATGCGAATCGGCTGGCTGCCCTGCGCACTTGCTACGGTGACAACGGGAGTCGGACTCGGGTCGCTGCTGGTCAGCGATGTCGAACCAATTCGCCGATTCGGAGTGTTTGCGACCATCGGCGTCGTGACAACACTGTTACTGCTCTTCTCGCTGTTGCCAGGTGTGATGGAACGCTGGCCCGTGAAGCCCAAGCAACGAATCGTCCAAGGGAAGCTGGAGCGGTTTTGGAGCTGGCTCGCCGAGGCCATGATTCGGAGAGCCTCTCTTGCCACTTTCGTATCGATCGCGGCGATCATTGCATCCGGCTGGGGGCTCTTTTCGATCGAGACGTCGATCAAACTGCGAACCTTGTTTTCGCCCCACGATCGCGTACTCGCCGACTATGCCTGGCTCGAGGAACGACTGGGCCCGATGGTGCCCGTCGAGGTTATCGTCCACTTCCGCAGCGATTCCCAAGTCGACTTCCTACAGCGGATTGCCGTGGTGCGTACGGTCGCCCAATCCGTGCGCCGCGTCGATCAAATCAAAGGCGTCATGTCAGCTGCAACGTTCACCCCTCCGATTCCCCAAGGCGCGAGCACGAGGCAAGTCATCCGCCGCTCGGTCATGTCGAATCGACTGGCACAAGAGAAGTCTCGCTTGGTCGATGCTCGTTACATGTTCGAAGACCATGAGCGACAGTCGTGGCGTATCGCGGCGCGAGTTCCGGCGCTCAGCGATCTCGACTACGAACAATTCCTTGACGAATTGAAAAGGAAAGTCGCGCCCGTGGTGGCAGCGGCCTCGGCCGTCATTGAAGAGCCGGTTGAGATCACGGTGACGGGTGCGATTCCACTGATCTATCAGACGCAGCGGCTGGTGCTGGCCGTCTTGCTCCACAGTTTAGTTGCCGCGATTGGCATCGTTGGCGTTGTACTCATGATCGTACTTCGAAGCGTCCGAGCTGGCCTCGTCGCGATGATTCCCAACGTCTTCCCGACCGCCGTAGTATTCGGCACGATGGGTTGGCTGTCGATCCCGATCGACTTGGGTTCGGTCATGACCGCTAGTATTGCGTTAGGCATTGCGGTCGTTGATACCCTTCACTTCCTGGCGTGGTTCCGTCGCGAGATCGCCGCTGGTTGCGAGCCGACCGAGGCGATTCGGCGTTGCTATCGTCATTGTGCAACGGCGATGCTGCAAACCAGCGTCATCTGCGGAGTCGGCATGTTGGTGTTTGTGTTCAGCTCTTTCGTGCCCGCCAGCCGCTTTGCCTGGATGGTGTTTATCTTGCTCATGACGGCATTGTTCGCCGACTTGGTGATCCTGCCGGCGTTGTTGGCGGGGCCGCTGGGTCGCGTGTTTATTGTGCGACGCGTAAAGTAGCCATCACGCTCCGCCGTAGGAAGTGCTCGAAATCCACGCCGCACAGTGCCATCCGATGCCGAGCGTGCCGCGTTTTCAATAGCGAGAGTCGAGGTATAATCAGGCCTGAGGTACGACTCATGTTCACAGCTCAAAAGGTCTACCAAATGCTCGGCAACGAATCGCTTTGGAACGTGGCGGAGCGTTGCGATGCATTGTTGACCGCTTCGAAGATTCCCTATTCGATCTGCGGCGGCGTGGCCGTTTGTCTCCACGGCTATCAACGTAACACCGTCGACCTTGATCTGGTGATCCGTCCCAAGGACAGCGATGCCGTGCGGAAGATTCTGTTAGACGACGGACTCACTTGGGATGAAACCCGCGCCGAGTTTCGGACGCACGACGGCATCGCGGTGCAATTCCTGCTCGCCGGGCAGCGGGCAGGCAAAGGCAGCGAAGTGACGATCCCCGAACCGGTCGGCGATTCGAATGTCGAACGGCTTGAGGGGCTGCCGGTCGTCCGCCTTTCCCGATTGATCGAGATGAAAATCGCCTGCGGGATGAGCAATCTGCGCCGGACGCACAAAGATTTTGCCGACGTCGTCGAGTTAATCGCCGCCCGCAGTCTGGACGGTTCCTTCTCGCGGTTCCTGCACAAGTCGCTGCGTGTCACGTTTCGCGAGTTGGTTCGTAACGCAAACACCATCGAAGACCATTGAGCGTCGGCGTGCAATCAGTCCAGCGGGGCGCGGCGGCGACGTTACGCGGTGAGGTTGTGAAAAAACCGTGGGATAGGCTTCTAGCCTGTCATTTTCCCCATATTATTGACAGGCTGGAAGCCTATCCCACCAATAAAATCACAGCCTCGGAGCGCTTCTTCGCAACGATGCTCGCGTACTTCATCGCACCGCTGCGATAGGCATTCAGAATCAAGTCGAAGTTATTCACGAACAGCGCTGTGTCGCGTCCGAAGAGATGGGCCAATTTCGTGAAGCCCAGTCGCTCCACACGGTCGCGACAGATCTCCCAAGTTCGCATGATGCGCGGAGTCAGATCGCAGACGTTTCCCACTTCGAGCCCCGCGTCGCGGAGCCAAGTCGAGTAGTCTTCAACCGTCCCGAGCGACGGACAGAGAAAGGCATCACATACGCCTTTCACTTGCGTAATGTCCTCCTCCGAATGTGGCTCGTCGCCAGCCAGCCAGATGCACAACGCGACGCCACCACCCGGCCGCAGCCAACGCGCCGCACGTTGAAAGAACGCGGCTTTATCGAACAGATGCTCCGTACACTCGACGCTCCATAGATAGTCGAACGATTCGTCGGCAAAGTCGGCTGTCTCGGCATCTTGACGCAAAAACTTCGTTCGTCCGCCCACGCCCTTCAACGTCGCCGTCGTTCCCGCCCAACGACGTTGCATGCCGCTCAACGTGATCCCGGTGACGTGGCAATCGTGGTGACGAGCCATGTGAATCGAGCTGCCGCCCATGCCGCAACCCACGTCGATAACAGACGCTCCCCGCGGGATGCCCGACTCGCTGAGAAGATGTTCGATCAATTGCTGCTGTGCCTGACGCGGCGATTCGTTTTCGTTCCACAGACCGTGGTGGATGTGAACGCCCCACAACAGGCGATAGAACAAGGTACTGAGGTCATAGTGAAAACGGATTCGCGACTTGGTGATTCCTTCGTAACTGATCATCGTTGGGATCGTACCTTTACTTTCGTTGCCTTCTGAGCGAACGAGGCATTCAAAGAACGCACGACCGGCTGCGCCAGCCAAGGTGCGTACTTTAACAGTCGCACGGCGATACTAACGAGCGTCGGGAATCGCAGCAAGCGGGAAACACACCGACAGAGGCGCGCCCGATTGTCGATTAACTCCCCGTGCGTGGCCGCCCACGCAATCATCGCCCACGTTTGACGTCTGTTCCGTAAGAATTCCAAGACGATTGGAACCACGGCTCGACCGGATGCCAACGCCCAAGCCATGCCTTCACCCGTGAACGGTTCGACATAGCCCGCCGCATCGCCGATAAAGAAACAGCGTGGGTGGACAAGATGGTCGCGGTGTTGTGTCAGTCGTCCGGTTCCGTGCCACGGTGCGTTCTTCAAGGCTGGCGGGACCGGCAGTCCGGCCGTGGCGAGTATCTGATCGACAAGCACCGCGATGCCTCCGTGTTGCTTGATAGCATCAGCGTCGAGTGCCGCGGCAACATCCAGCCGATCATCCTCCAGCCGCACAAGTCCAACGTAGCCGTGTTTGTGACACGCCATATAAATCGTGCCGCTGATGAATTCTGCGGGAGCGACGTCGAGGACGGTGCCAGCTCCAACGCGCGACGATGCTGATGCCTTGCGCTCGTCCACGTCTGGTTCAACGAAGACGCGACATCCAAGCCCTCCCGCGATGACAATTGCCTTGGCCGACGTGAACTGCTCCGTTGTGCCTTGCTTCAGGATAACTTTGCGAGCGTCCACAGTCGTGTCGCCGACCAACGCCTGCGTCGTGTCGAGAAATTCTGCACCCGCATCGATCGCTGCTTGAATTAATGCCGTATCGAACCGTTCTCGCGACAAGGACACACCTTCGCTGAGCCGAATGTTGGCAAAGCGACCCGCGCTCGCCAGTCGAACGGCCCGCAGCTCGCGAGCATGGTGTTGCTGCAATAAGCTGCCAAGTCCAACGTCGTTCAAAACACCAATCGCCGCGCCATTGATACAACACCCGCAAACCTTCGGCCTCGGGAAGGATGCACGATCGACAAGCAAGACACTCGCGCCACCACGAGCCGCCTCGCGAGCCGCCATCGCGCCGGCGGGGCCTGCTCCGATCACGATGACATCCCAGCACTGTTCGCTCGCTCCATCGAGCCCCGTGGTCGCTGCGACGCGTGGCTCAGGCAGTGCCATCGGTCTCTCCGACGAGAACGAAGCGGCAGGGCCACTTCCGACGAATTGCGTAGTCCGTAAAGCCGACCTGTTGTGCGAGGTCGTTGAACTCGGGAACCGTAAATGCGGCGCGAATGGATTGTGGACCGTCGAAGTGGACGACCTTTGATCGACTGAGGACGCGCGTCGCGAACCACACTTGCAGCCAGTTCGCACGACTGCGTTCGAGATCCACGACAACGACGCGCTTGGTTGCCGCCACTTTCATCTTTTGCAAAACAGCCCCGACATCTTCATTAGACAGGTGATGCAGGAACTGGGAACACATCACGACATCGTATTGATCGGGAATCTCATGCCGCAGGATGTCATGCTGGAAGAGACGCAGGGCAACCTTCGCGCCGGCACAGTTTTCTGCCGCGAAGGCGAGCGCCTGATCGCTGAAATCACAAGCATCGATCTCCAACTTCACGCCCCGCGACGCACTTAACTTCATCAACGCGATTGGAATGTCGGCCGCGCCCGTCGCGATGTCCAGCACTCGCAATGGCCGGTTACCGGTGTCGCGAGCCAGCTTGGAAACGTGCTTCCAAACCAAAGCTGCGTTTCTCGTCCAGCGATTAATACGCTGCAAACCGCGTAGCGCCAGTTCGTGCTCGTCGCGATCCAACTCGGGATCGTCCATCTGCTCGGGAACGAGCACGCGAGTTTGCATACGCTTTCGCCTGGAGTAACCGAAGCGTCAATTCTTTGCCCACTGTTTGAGCAATTTGGCGCGGAGGTGATTGCCGAAGGCTTGTGGTGATTCGTCGGCGGAATAGATCTCGCGAGCTTGATCGTACTTGCCTAAAGCCTCATAGGCGCGGCCAAGGTTATACCGGGCTCCGGCCGTCCACGTACCATCTGGGCTGGCGTCGATCGTCCGTTCCTGTAACCACTTCGCAGCGGCCTCGTAATTTCCCGATTCATAGTGCGAGATCGCGAGCCAATACGTGGAGTGCTGCTTTGCCTGCGTGGCGAGCAAGTGGCTGCTCGCGAGCCGATTTTGCCAGACAAAGTCCCCCTCGTTGGCTCCACGTACGAGGCCCAACGCCTTTTGGACCTCTTCGTTAGTACCAATTTGATCAATCGCTTCCGTCGGCACGCGGGCCTGCATATAAAGACCCTTGGCCCCTTCTTTCCCGTCGTCTTGCTGGTCGAATTGACCTTGCAGATGCAGCTGCCGACCTCGTGTCAGCGGGCCACGCGTTTGGAAAATGCCGAGCGCTCGATAATACTGCGCAGCCACATCTCGATTCGTCTCAAGTAGTTTGTTCATCGCGGTCTGAAACCAAAGTGACTCGAAGGGAACCGACCAGAGAGCCACACTCGAGATCCCTCGCACTCCCTTCACGCGTTCAGCAAGCTGCGTTGGCGAAACCGTCAGAATCGTCCGCTGGTCGCCCGCCAAATTGGCTTGCACGCGTTGCATGCGCTGCGACAAGTTGGCGGGGGACACATCCAACAGCGCAAGGATCTCTTTC
>CAUJKL010000748.1 GCA_963204995.1 Planctomycetota bacterium
CCAAAGATGGGATACAGGCGATCCACGCCACCGAACAAAAGCAGCCTCACTTGATCCTGATGGACATGCAAATGCCTGTGATGGACGGGTACTCGGCGACGCGAGAACTACGAATGAAGGGCCATGTGCTGCCGATTATCGCATTGACTGCACATGCGATGAAAGGCGACGAACAGAAGTGCCTGGACGCGGGTTGCACAGGTTATCTCACAAAACCCGTCGACTCGCCGCTCCTGCTGGCGACGATCGTACGTGAGCTGAAGGCAGCAACGAAACACCTCGAAACCACGACCGCAGTCCAACCAACGGGCTCGCCTGAGCTGATGTCCGATGCGATTTACTCGACGTTACCGATGGATGACGAAGAGTTCCGCGAGATCGTCGACGAGTTCGTTGATCGCCTGCGAGACAAGCTGCCGGAGATGCGAACCCTCCAGTCCGCCAACGCTTTTCAGCCGCTGGCGCAACTGGCGCATTGGCTAAAGGGAACAGGCGGAACGGCTGGATTTTCCCAACTATTGGCAGCCGCTTCGAATCTAGAAGCGGCTGCTCTGACCGGCAACCGCGCCGAGTGTGGCACGCATATCGCCGCGATCGAGCAAATTGCTACGCGAATCGTCGTGCCTCAATCAACGTGCCGTTAGACCAACGGTGCTGTCACGCGTCCCATTGCCGACTCTAGTCCCACCACCACACACCAGCAGAACTTGGCGGAGCAGCGCTTACTCGACTGCCCTCGAGCTGACCATTAACGTCTTGCTGGATGGGACGCAGCTGCAACAGGTTACTAGTATCGACCGACACACCGCCGCTCACTCCGACAACAATATGCTTGCGGTCGATCACTCGGTGATTCATCACCGTCTCGACGGTCTTCGGAACGACACCCAACTTGACACGAAAACGCGAGTCGTCGAGCAGATGAGCCATCTCCCAGTCGACTTGGCCGGGAAGATCTTGCGACTTCAGCACCGCCGCGACCAAGGCGAGATCGAAGACGTTCCGAAGCTCGGCATAAATCGGATACTTCTTTGCCAGATCGGCAAAGTGCTTTGTAAAGCTCTGTGCAAACTGGCTGTTCAACGCGTCCGACTCGCCGGTGTGAATACGCTCGCCGCGTTCGGTTAACAGCTCGTTCTCACTCAACACTTTGGCACCATCACCGTGCAGCGAGAACGCGTCAGCAGCTTTCGTCGATCGCAACGCCTCGTAATTCAACGTGAACCACCAGCGCAGAACCGTCGTTACGGGAGGCGAGCCGCCGGCGGGAACTTCGATACTATCGAGATAGCTAGTTACACCTCGCGTGCCGGGTTCCAAGCCCATCCCAACAAGCTTCATGCGGTAATCGGCTTCGACAAGGACTTGTGCGGTTCGAGTCCGCGCGTCGATTCCAAATACTGAGATGTCTTGTCTGCCAAGTCGCGTGCGAATTCCGTTCAGCCACTCGTCGCGCTGATGCGGCTTCAACGAGTTCTTTGCCGATTCCGCCAAATAGCCTTGCACGCTGGCGAGGTTATCTTTCGTGGGAGTGATCGCACATCCAAATCGTCCGCCACTTTCGTAAGCGTTACGCAGAACAACGACGAAGTCTTCAAGTTGCAGAATCGGGCTGCCATCGGACGTGCTGACCGATCGCCCTTCAACATCTGCGACCCAATCACCGGCTGGTCCTGCGAGCACGATATCGCGACTGTCAGGGTAAACGAACACGTAACTCACGCGTTGCAGCCCTGCCAAATTCAACATGGCGTCGTCGGGGCTGCGGCCGGCTGCCCACCGAGCCTGAAGTTCTCGCTCGAGCTTCGTCAGCGAGACCTTGCGCAATGCCGAAGTCCGCCGGATATCATGCAGCTCAGAAGCAGCTTTCGCTCTCTCGCGGGCTGCGGCCAAAGTACTCGCCGTCGCATCGTCGATGACCACTCGCTTCAAGAGACCGCTGGCGTCAACGAAGACGCCGGTCGGAAAGGGTTCAATCGCGCCGGGACCGCCGACTTCATCCCAGCTATCCGGCTTGATTGTCGACGTAATCAACTGGATGAGCGTGTCGAAATCCGCCAAGGCCGCACCTCCGCGCGCCTCCGGACTTCCAACTGGCATCCGCATCAACTCGTCGAAGGCCGCAGCCCGTTGGCTATCGCTTTCGATGGAAGACGCACTTTGCAGCGACGCCCGAAACATCCCCGCTGCCGCTTGTGCGGCAACAATCGGGCGTGACAGAAGATCTCGCTGCTGAGGCGTATTCGCGGAAGCGGCAAGATCTTCGGCGAGCCCGAACTCCCCAGCATCGAGATGCGCACGAATCGCATCGACAACGTCTGTACTCTGTGCCGTACACGGCCACACTAGCAGACACGAAGAAAGTAGAAACGCCAGAGCTGAGCGAGCACAAAGTGTTCGCACGGACAAATTCAACAACATCGGAAGCCTCCTCGACCGCCTCGCGGCCACGGACACCAATTCCCCTGATCCTCAACTAGACTCGCACATTCGGCCCAATTTGGCAAGCGATTCAGCCGATGATCCAGGGCCTTTCGGTTTTTCAAAC
>CAUJKL010000749.1 GCA_963204995.1 Planctomycetota bacterium
TCACGCTGACGTGCGAGTCCACGAACTTCTCGACCAGAAGTTTCAACTTTTTAGTGGTCTGTTTGGTACGTCTGACGAGATCCTGGGAGCGGTCGAGTCTGGTATCGACTTCGAGAAGCGAATACTGGAGATTTACCGTCGGTGTAAAACTCGCGAGGAGATTGATGCCGCCTTCCAACAGCTTCAAGCCGATTTGGCACCACAAATCGAAAAAGGAATCCAGGCCGCTCGGCAAACATTGCTTGATCGGTTTGATCCAGACGTCCATGACAAGCTTAAAGTCCGCGAAGAGAACACGAAGGAAACACTCGACCGAATCAGTCGCTTATTCTGGTCGCTGACCCGATACATGCTGCGAGACCAAGCCACCTTCGACGACGCCCGTTTGACGTTCTACATGCACGCGCCGCCCGAGAACGCACTGCTGGCCGGGCGCTACGAGTTGATTTCAAAGTCGAAGGATAACGTCGTTGGCGAGTTTCTTTACCGCATGTCTCATCCGCTGGGTGAATGGGTGTTGAATGCCGGCAAGACAACTCCCACACCTACGTCCCGCGTCTGCTTCGACCTCTCACGCCACCGCCTCCGAAATGCGCTGGTGGAACGACTCAAGGGACAATCGGGTTGGCTGACGCTTCAGCTCTTGGTTATCGATTCGTTCGACACTGACGAACTGTTATTGTTCTCGGGTGTGACCGACACCGGTCGATCCATGGATCAGGAAACTTGCGAGAAGCTCTTCTTGTGCGACGGAGAAGTCGTCGCACTGGAAACGGTCCCGGCCTCCATCGCTCCGCGACTTGAGCAAGAGTCGAAACAGCACCTCGATGCGGCCATCACGGGGTTGCTCGATGCCAACAATAAGCTTTTTCAGGAAGAGTGCGAACGGATTGAGAAGTGGGCGAAAGACATCGAGGAGGCCGCCGAACTGCGGCTCAACGACGTGAAGAAGCAGATCGACGTGGTGCGTAGACGAATCCGCGTCGCGACGACGATTGATGAGCAACTCGCCTGCCAGAACGAGATGTCAGATCTGGAAACGCAGAAGAAGCGGCAGCGTCGTGAGATTGAAGCAATCGAGGATAGCACCGCCGATAAACGCGAGTCGTTGATCCAGCGGCTCAAGAAGCGGATGACTCACCGGCAAACAACATCCACATTGTTCACGCTGCGATGGGAAGTTGTTTGAATGCCGCGTGCTGCGTCATTACTCGGTCAGGGCCTGTAAACCGTCATCCCAGGTGAGACCGGGCGTTCCCTTTCGATCAACGTAGTCGATCATGGTTTGCAGCACTCGGTCGAGTCGAATGGCTCCGCCAATTGCTTTCATGCGTCCCGCTCTTACATCGGCAATCGCCCGCTCGAAGGCTTCACGAACCTGCGTGTTAAGTGGCGAGCCGGGCGGCAAGTAATCGTCGTCATAGGCTCGCCGCCGTAGCAAATAGACGATACAAAGCGAACTGTAGCGAAAGATATAGTTGGCATTGTGATCGAGGCGTTTTCGCTCAAACACTGCAAGGATGTAGGAGGTGAGTTCTTCGCAGATTGGACTCGCGATGTACCGCGTCGCATCTTCGCGGTGCCGGAGCATCCCGGCAAATGCCTGGAGCCAGACATTTACTGATTTCGGTTGTCCTTGCAGCCAATCCAACAGCGCAGTTGCGAAAGCCGCGATCGAATGGGGATCACGGAGGCATCGTCCGCAAGCGATCAGTTCGTGGTTGAGCAACCGACTTTCAGAACTCACAATGCGGTCGGCCAGATACCGCTGGAATTCTGGATGCGGCGTCGACGCGTATCCTAAGACGCGCACAAGATCAGGGACAGCCTGTGAATTCGCCGAGCGCAGCCGCAAAACAACGCGGGCGACGAATTCATCCAGGATCGGCGAACTGCCGCTCGGCGGATCTCCATCGGACGAGATCGCTGTCGCGCGAGCTTCCACGTTGGGCTGCCGATCCACGGGCTGATCTGTTTGCTTCAATCGCTCAATTATGCGGTTCATGGCTCGCGATGATTCAACGCGCAGAAAGGTCTCCATTGCGAGCTTAACGCTTTCCCAACGCGCCCTAGTCGCCATCCGGGGAAGTAGGGGCGGAAACAATGTCGGTTGCTTGCTAAGCCATTCCTCAGGTGTTAGCTTCTCGTCTTGCATGCGACGCCATTCGAGTTGCAGTCGCCGCACGCCAACGTTTGTTACCGTAGGAATGACATCGATGCGCGCGTTGCCCTGAGCTGGCGCGATGCGGACATCCAGACTGACCGGCACATCTTCTACTACCGGTTGAGCGAATTCCGCACACACTTTTCGAATCGTCGGGAATTCGTCATGCCAAAGCGTGACTTCAACGCGCGACCGCCCGCGCTGAACTTTCAATCCAGTCAGGGGCTGAGGACGCTGCCAAGTGCGGCCGCCGTCGACGTAGCTGTCATCGCTTTGGAGCAGGTCGAGCCACGTGAGTTTTCCGTGGACGTAAGTTGTCGTGCGAATGCGCGGAAGCGTGTCGAGGTACGAAGGTTCTTTGGCAGCCAGGCGCAAGGCGTGGATTGCCGCACCATGAGCCAAGACCGCCGAACTGCCATCGGAGTTGTCTTGGACGAGCAGTGGAAGTGACATGAATGCCGGATCCAAGTCGCTTAAAGCCGTCTGCCAGAACCTCGAATCCCGATCGAAGTGAACTCGCGCCAATTCTCCCGTTACGACGGCACCCACGACTTCGCTCGTCTCAC
This sequence comes from Planctomycetota bacterium, assembly GCA_963204995.1. Lineage (GTDB taxonomy): Bacteria > Planctomycetota > Planctomycetia > Pirellulales > Pirellulaceae. Next base: position 2,731 of record CAUJKL010000749.1, read on the forward strand.
CCACGGCCGACCGAATCCAATGGTGGAAATCTGCCGGCGCGGTTTCTGCTTGCGGCAGCCATCCGCTCTCCGTGATGCTGCGATGCCACTCGGCATTGGGTGAACGATTGAACACGGACGTGACCGTCTCCTGTTGGCCATCGCGGAGCGCTCGCAAGATGTTGCCAATCGAACCCGTCAGCCACAAGGAACTCCACAGTTCGGCGTTCAGCTTTCGTGTTATCACATCGAGTCCAAACGACGGTAGCGTCTCGCGAGTTGGATCAGGACGCCGTCGCGCGGGGAGCAACCAGCGACGGTCCCCGCGAGTTTCGATAACGAGTTCGAGCACGGTGAGTTCAAACTCGTCGAGTCCAAGGTGTAGGGAGAGTAGTTGGCCGACGCGACTAGATGTGCCTAAGTGCGAGTTGAGGATTTCGTCGCCGAACTTTTCGCACCACGCCAGGGCTGCCGCAATTGGCCGCCACAAGAGCTTGACCGATCTCGCTCGCTGATGGCAGGCATCAATCAGTTCCTGCTGACGCTCCATCCGTAGTTGATTGGGGACGACCAGCGCAAGTTCCAGCGGCGCATCGCGTTGTTCCGTTGTGCAGGCGGCTACAGCTGTTGCAATCGCCTCGGCTGGTGAAGCCTCATGCGACTCACCAGCAGGCGTTGTCCAACGCCAACGAAGCGACGCGGAATGACTCAGCGCCGGCCAAGCCAGCGCAATCGGGAAACGGGGCCCATCGCCGAGAACACCTGTCGCGGCCTCTGGGGGCCATACGCCGCCCGCGCCGCGTGGATGCAAGGGATACGTCATATCAAGTCGCAGCGGTTCACTCGCGATGCGCGGCAACAGCACCGAGGGTGGAATGGTGCCTTGGGGAGCGGCCGAAGGAGACATCGCCACCCCGCCGTCGCAACGGCGGGCGGTCATCGCCGCGATTCGCAAAGGCTCGACAGAAAGCCCAAGACCGCGAAAGTCGGAGCCATTCATGACAAGTCCAATGCCCATCGCAGCTGTTCGACCAAGTCGTGAAAGCGCTGCTGCAACGGCAGGGTCATGCGGATGCTTCGGCACCGTTCGAGTTTCTCGACCCTGAAACTTGCGTCGCTATCTTCGTGCGCCGCGAGTAGGGGCTGGAATAACAGACAGCGTTGAAGATACCCAACTGGAAGCGTTGCCAGCGCGTCATCCAACGAAAGTAGTCTGTCTTCGTGCGTCACCGGTCCCAAGTCAAAATCGAGTACCGACCAGCAACCGACCAAACTCAACTTGTCGGAATGCGTTCGCTTTACCAACACGAAGTCGGCACCCAATGCCGCCAGACGTTCTGGTATCATCTCGTGTTGTTGCAGTTGATCGATTCGCACGAGATCGACAAGGACGTCCGGCGTTTGTTTCAGCCGCCACGGTCCCAACGCCGTGCGGCCATCGAGAAACTGCCCGGCGTTCTGTTCGCGTTGAAGCAGCACGTCGCCCCCGTGTGATCGCGATGGATCGGCCAACTCGTTCAGCGCTGCCACGATCCCCAACTGAACATGTTCCGCGAAGAGTCGCTGACGCCAACGCCAGACGTTATCTTCGAGTTGCTGTTGATGCACAAGCTGCTGATAGGCTTTCCACAGAATGCGATACCGTGGTTCCATTTGCAGCACGTAATTCGGCTGGGGCACTCCGACAAGCGATGCCACACTCCCAATTGCCGAGTCTCTCAACAACCGGGTCAGTAGACGACCGAACTTCGCAACTAACTCCATTCGAGCGTGAGCCGTAGCGGCACGATGCTCCCGCAGATAACGCTGACAAGCCTGGATGCCCCGAGTCAGTAGGTCGCGGACCACTCGGTTTTCCAGTGTATCCACACTTTCGACTCGGGTGATCGCGAGTACGCGCTGTCCTGCCCCGGCCTTCTCTGCGACTGTCGCGCCCGGTTGTCGTGCTAACCAACGTAAGCCACCACTGTCGATTTCTGTCACTCTGCCGAGGCTCTGGAGCTGTCGTTCCCGGCGCAGTACAGACCGCGGATGACGGCACAACTGAGAAATGAGCTGAGGCAACTCGCTCGCCAAACGGACGATCAGCGCCATCCGAGGTTCATCGGATTGCGCGACACGATGCCACTGTGCTGCCACATCCGCAACGCCCCGTACACTGACGGAGCCTGCCCGTCCCTGCCAGCGACCGGTCAACGGCATTGACGACGGCGACGTCTCGCACAGGTGATTGATGAGATCGACGTGACTGTCAATTAGCTCTTCCACTATCTCGGACGCTGTTCGCCATGTCGAGGTTTGGGAATCCGGCAATTCTGCACCGGGCTGGGCTTCCGAAGACTGGTCGTGTGCGGAGAAGCTTCGGGGCAACCTCGGGAGTTGGTGCGTTAGTTTAACCTCGCAGCCTAGATTGCCATGCTCACGTGGCGTCCACGCCACACGTAGTGTTTCTGAAATGTAATCATCGGTTTCCGAATCAGCGGATCCGCCCGCAGCGGGCAACTCAAATCGCTTCAGCTCGCTGTCGCCCGCGTCGCGCCATCGTGCCACGCACGGCAAGTCGTCTGGAAATGAATCGACAAATACGCGCGACACGGTGGCGGGGACGAGGACAAACGGTCGTCCCCCAGCTAATGATGTCGTTGAAGTGTGCGTCACGTCCTCAGCAGATACTGCGACGTTCACGCCTCCTATGGCCGCTAGCTCAATTGCCTTCATGGTCGCTCCAGCCGATCAACGCCTTGCCAAACGAATTGGTGTTCGGTGTTTCGTAGCGATTGCCGCACCGCATCGAGAAGCTGCTCGTCTCCCAATTGTTCGAGCGTATTCTGGACGGTCGACAGGGCCTGCCGAACCGTGTTTTCTTGCGGATCAAGTCCACGGAATTTCGGCAACAACTTCAACTCGATCTGATCCGCCATCGCAAGCTTGTACTCGGCCGGATCAGGATAATTGGCGATATAGGACACGATCGACGCGAATGTGCGATGGGCGAAAGGACGACCGATCAAGTGCATCGCCTGATTCAAGGTTTGTCCCCACTCGCTAACTTCCTCGCGAACGGAATTCTCAAGCCTGTCGTCAGCGCGGATCCATGACTTCCATGCATCGTAGGGGAGCCATGCTTCACTCGGCTTCGGTACGGTGCCGTTTGTTGGCCGAGACTCCAGTTTTGCGGGCCGACCGAATCGCAACACGTTGGCCCGATCAACGACCTTGTCGGACAATGTCTGCGTGGACTCGTCTTCATTCATCGTCCCCACAAACAAGACGTTGGTGTCGACAAAGAGAGGTAGCGTCGGTTGATCGACAACATTGATCTCACCCGTGCCGCGATGGAGCGACTGCATGCCGACTTCGAGCATGATCTCACCTTTCCGCCGTTCGAAGGCATTGTCGCGATCAAGCCCGCGACGTGTTTCCAGCCGACTGAGGAATTCGCTGAAATAGTACTCGACCCGCGCGAGATTCATCTCATCCAGGAGGACCAGGAGCATGCGCTCGGCAAGACTGTGCTGTTGCCAGTCGTCGGGATAGTTCCATCCGCGTTCCTTCTCATCAAAGTACCGATCCATTTGGACCAACGCTCGCGCCAGGTCGGTAGCGCGATAGCGATTCTCCAGGTAATTGTAGAATCCGAACATGTCTTGTGGACTGTCCCACCGCGGCTGCACGGCCAGTGTCAAACAATGCATGCCCATCCCTTCCGCATAGCGTCGCGGCAATTCACTCTTGCCAGTTCCGCTGATACCGGCCAGCACGACCAGCGGGGACATCTCGCCGACCTTCAGTGACGTGTGAAACGCATTCAATACGCGCCGATCAAAACGCAGGCCAACGTCCGACAAGTATTGAGCGGTTTGTTCGAGGCGCGCATTTTCGTCGCCAGCTGCCTTGCTGTTGAATTGCCCCTTCTTGAGTACGGGACTCCAAAGCTCCTGGAGTCGATTCTGCGTGTTAACTCCAACGTTTGGCGCGATCTCCTGCCATTTATGCGCGGCTGCGGAAATGAGTTCACGGATCTGATCGAGTTCCGCTTGCAGTCGCCGTTTTGAGTTCTCGATATCGTCTTCAAGTTGCCTCTTGTCGCTATCGAGTTTCTTTGCCAACCGATCGAGCATCTGCACCATTTCAAGTTTTGTGGCTCGTTCGGACTCTAGTTCCTCAATTCGTTGACGTAGTCGCTCCAAGCCAATCTTCCCCTGCGCGATTTGCGACTCGATCGCTATAAAGTCCGATTCTGCCGCGTCTCTTCGCGCGCGAAGTTGCTCCAGTTCCACTAGCATGCCCGCATGCCGGGCCTGAATCTCGCCGAACTCCTTTTCAAGCAAATGATGCTCTGCGGTTTGATCGTGAATAAGACGATTGAGACGTGAATTCTCGGCGAGGAGCCAGTCGCGTTCCGACGCGGCGCGTTGTCGTTTTGACACAATTTCGATCAATTCATTTCGATCGGATTGGAGTTGCTGGTGCATGCCTGCTGCGTCGGCGGACAATTGCGGAAGTTCTTGTTGTAAGCGATTGTGAATCGGCAAATTGACAGCCAGCCACTTTTCTGTTTCACGTTGCTGTTCAAGCAATTTTCGCAACGGTGCAATCGTCCGCCGTATTTCCTGCTGCTCGACTCGGATGGCGTTGCATTCCGCCTCGGCTTCGTGACATTCGACGCGACAGGTGTCGCGCCGAGCAACAGCGAGTTCGATTTGAGCCAGCAGTGCGGGCAACTCGCGATTCGCCTTTTCATAAGTGATGTAATTAGCTTCGAGCCACGTTTCGGCGACGCTGCGGCGCAGAATCAGCAACTTTGCTTCTTCTACTTCCGTCCGAAGCGCTGCGCGGCTGTCCGTCAGTTGCTGAACTTCATCCTGGAGAGTTGGAAGGCGACAAGCGTCTGGATATCGAGCAGCTTGCTCCGCAAGGTCTCGAGTGCGGCGTCGTAACTCGAATAGTGTGGCCAAAACCACCAGCAACAGAATCGCGGTGACAACAACAGATCCAAGATAGTGCAACAGGAGATCGCTCACTGGTCCGTCGTCCCATCGGTGTCGGTAGGAGGCTGAGGTGGAGTGTCATCCGGCACACTTTTGGCCTCTTGCGACTTATCGGTCGCCTCCCGCAGTTTGCGTTTGGCATCCACAGTTTGCTGCTGAATCATGGCAAGTTCTTTGGTCTTGGCTTCCAGCTCCTGTGCCAACTCCAGTCGCCGGGCGTCAAGTACGCCGACCGACTTCGCAAGGTCCAGTTTTTCAAGGGTCAACTGGGCGATTGAACCGCGAAGTTCTCCGGCCGAGGTCGCAGCCTCCTCCTTGAACGTCTTGAGCTTCGATTGCAACGTACCCAAGTCCAGCTTGGTAGTCGCCAATTCAGCTCTCGTCGTCGCTAACTGTTCGGTCGCGTCAGATTGTTCGGCGGCGATTCTCAAGACGGATGCCTTATCGATCTCAAGAGCCTTGGCCAGCTCAGCGCGGTCGCTTCTCAACCGCTCGCTGTCCGCGTTGTCGACACCCCTTCGTTGATTCGTTGTTTCCAACTCATTGTTCGTGGCGATCAAACTCTGCTCACGTACTTTGGCTTGCGCGATTCTTCCTTCCGCTGCCTCCACCTGCGACTCGACATCAGCAAGTTGCCGTTGCCGAGTAGAAAGTTGGGCTGCCAACGCGGCGAGTTCGTCCTGCTTGCCGTTGCGTTCGGTTATGAACAACTCTAGTTCGGCCTTGATGCCGGCCAGCGACACTTCAACTTGACGCAGGCTTTTCTGTTGCTCGTCGACGTGGGTCTCCAGCCTGGCTCTTTCGCGTTGCCTCTGATCAATCTCGGCTGTCCAGACCCGTTGGTCATGGTCCAGCTTTCGAAGTTGTATCAGCCCATACATAGGTGCGGCCAGTATTCCCACACACGCGCCCACGAGGAGCAGGGAGAACATCATGCCCCCGGCAGGTCGAACAGCCACGTCAGCCTCCTTCTCGATGGTGGAGTGTTAATCAACTAGCATCCAGGGAGCTATTATGGCTTGAGCTACGTCGAATTGCGACAATCGCGATTCAATGAGGCTAAGACCTGCCCGTGCGACCGCGTCACCTTGACTTCTGGAAGGATCGCTTCAGGCAACGGCCAACCGGGAATCCTCATTGTTATCGTCAAACGATTCCTAATTCCTGCCGATGCAATACAGCGTCTCCTGGCGACCGCCGCCGGCGCTTGAAGCGACTCGCATGTAGATGCGGCTGTCGCAGATGGTTGGCGTCGCGAACGCTTCGTCACCCAATTGATTGCGCGACACGAGTTCAAAGCGGCTTGGCTGCGCTTTGAAGACGTAGACCGTTCCGGCTTCGTTGGCCAGATAGATGTTTCCGTTGGCGAGGATCGGCGAGGCGCTCACGGGGCCACCTGCCAAGCGTGAGGTCCACATCTCGACGCCGTCACTCGCTCGCCAGCAATAAACAATCCCACCATCGTTCACGGCGTACAGATAGCCCTCCGCCGCCAGCATGGATTGCGCATAGCACTTTTGAGTGTTCCGCCAAACGATCTGGCCGCTGCCGGCTTTCAGGCAAACCGTTTCTGCCTTTGGATAGCCGCCACTGGCGAAAACAAGGTCGCCATCCCACACCATGGTCCCGCAAGTCGCCATCGTGGTCGCAGGAGTCGCCCATAACTGGCGGCCATTCTCGGGATCGTAGCTGGCAACTTGTTCGGTTCCGCTGATCAGTAGTTGGTCGCGACCGCCGACGTTGGCGACGACTGGCGATGAAAAGCTGAGCTTTCGCGAACGATCGACTTGCCATTTGATCGTCCCCGACTTGCCATCGAGTGCGGCGAGCCAGCCGCCTCCTTCATAGTCCGCCGCGATCAGGACCGATGACTTGTACAACATCGGCGAAGCAGCATAGCCGTATTTGTACTGCTGCGGATCGTACTTGCCGATCGTTTCCTGCCACAGGCCTTGGCCCTCGAACGACAGCGCAGAAACTTGGATGCTGCCGTGGTGATGAAAGGAAACGAATAGCCTTTCGCCATCCGACGCGACCGAGGGTGTGGCATGTGTGTTCTTGCGATGCGTCTCCGGGAATCCGCCTTTGCTGATGGGGGTCATCCAGAGCTGTTTGCCGGTTTGTCGGTCGAAGGCGATGACGCTTTGACTCTGGGATTGCTCGTCGGCGGTCGTCAAGAAGATCTGATTTCCGATGATCGTTGGCGATGAATGGCCGCGTCCCGGAATGGCCGTCTTCCAGACTACATTCTTGCTTTCGCTCCAAGCCACCGGCGGCGTTTGTCCAGCGGCGGCGATACCATTTAAGTTCGGTCCGCGCCAAGTTGGCCAATCGGCTGCTTCCGACCTCGTCGTCGCCATCACGATCCAGAAAAGCCAGGCGCAGGCCGCAGTCTGAAAGGCAGAAAAAATGTGCGATCGCATCGTCTGGTCACTCCATCGCTTGGGTTCAAGAGGCGAGAACGCATGCTACTTGAAAGCCGCACAGAGTGCCACGAACACCCGCGCCAACGATGACGAATTTCGCGAAACAGGAAAGAATT
>CAUJKL010000750.1 GCA_963204995.1 Planctomycetota bacterium
CTCAGCGACGTGGATCTCGCGATTCTCGAAGGCGAAGACGACGGTTTCGCAAAAGTTCACGTCAAGAAAGGCACGGACCAGATTGTCGGCGCGACGATCGTGGCTCGCAACGACGGCGACATGATCTTTGTAGTCATTCTCATCGCGGGCCTCTGTGTCGCCTATGCGAACGGAGCGAACGACAATTTCAAAAGAGTTGCCATACTCTTCGGCAGCGCACAACGAGCTTTCGTCGTGCATTGCTTTGGGCAACCGTCACAGGCTTTATCGACAGCCTGCCGGAGAAAGAACAGTTTCGCCAACGCATCCCGATGGCGCGGTATGGCACCACCGATGAGATCGCTGAGACCGCGGCTTTCCTGCTATCCGATGGTGCCAGGTACATCACAGGTCAGAACATTCGTGTGGACGGTGGGATTACGCGATCCGTCTGAGCCCACACGCAAGGATTTCAACGTCGCGGAAATGAACGATGATGCAATACAATAAGGGACAACTCACGAACAGACCTACTCTTTCGCTGATCGCTGCTCTTCTTGTATCTAGTTCTGGCATGGCTCAGGAAGCGGGCACCGCGACCGAGCGGCTATCCCAAACGCGGCGCCGGCGTCTTCACTGCGGACAAAGGCACGAAGCCGACTCACTTCCTGGAAGGCGAACGGCAGACGATCAGCGTTGCTGGCGTGCAACTCGCACTTGTGTCGTCACCCGGCGAAACGAACGACCAACGGTTCGTCTGGTATCCGGCGGGCAAAGTCCTGTTCGCCGGAGACAACTTCTACCGATCGTTTCCGAACCTGTATGCGATTCGCGGTACACCAAATCGCAGCGTTCGTCTGTGGGCTGAGAGCCTTGGGAAGCTGGCGGGTAACGATGCGGTCGCGTTGGTCGGCGGGCACACCCATCCGATTCTGGGGGCAAACGAAGTCAAGCATGTGCTTGACGACTACCGCGATGCCGTTCAGTTCATTCACGACAAAACCGTCGAGGGTATGAACGAGGCAGTGACGCCCGACGAACTGGTCGAATACGTGCAGCTGCCCGACAACCTCGCCAGCAAAGATTACCTGCAACCGTTCTACGGGCACCCTGAGTGGGGCGTCCGTTCTGTATTCAACGGCTATCTCGGCTGGTTCGACGGCAACGCAACGAATCTATTTCGACTATCGCCGAAGTCGGAAGCAGAGCGTGTCGCCAAGCTGGCTCGAGGAATAGAGAAGTTATTGGCAGCAGCGAAGAACGCACTGGCCACGGATGACAACCAGTGGGCCGCGCAACTTGCCGACCATCTGTTGGCGATCGACAAAAGCGACTTCGCCGCGAAACAGATCAAAGCCGATGCTCTGCCGAAGTTAGCTCGCATCACGGTCAATGCAACCGCAAGAAACTACTACCCCACCGTCGCTCGCGAGCTTCGTGAAGAGGCGAAACCCGAGTGACCTGTGAAACGCTGAGGTGGCTGCGTGAGGGCGAGGCGGTTGTCTCGACCGTCTCAACGAATCAAACCTTTGAAAAACAGAAACGACGCGACCGAACGCAACCAAGTCACAACTCATAGCGGCAATCTCGATTGAGACGCCGGGACTTTCACCAGTGCCGGCGACGCGAGCGACCTAGTGGGCGACTTGCGAGGCGGACGCCCATGTCGACAGCGGCTATGGCAAACACCCCAACCGAGTTGCGGAAGAATCACGTACGCTGTACGTCCGTGAATTGCCTTCTGCAGCACGGGCATGGGCCGTCGAAGCCTTTGGCCAATGCGGAGAATGCTGAAGGTGGTGGAAGTGTGATGATCGCTTTGAACGCCAAGGGTGCGCGATGAGCATAGTGGCGGTACGTGACGCCCCCCACGGAATGGCCAAGGATTTCGACCGACGACTCGGGAAGATGCTCGTCGTAATACGTCGTACAAGTCTTCCGAAGATCGTTGAGCACCCAGGGTTGTTCTTCCCGCTACGTCGCGCTGTGGCTTGTGCTTCGGAAACCTCGGCAGGGAATCGACCAGATCCTGCTCCCAGGCCCAAGACATCACGGCGGGGAGGTGCGAACGAACCTTGTGCGCGGTGCGTCCTGGATTTCGTCCTTCTTGTGCGGCAGCGTCCTCGTAGACCCAATCGAGAAACTCACGGACCTCTTTTCGTCCAAGTTGGTCAAGTGGCAGTCCACCGCCCCAACGTTCCCACATTCTGAGTGTCGTGGAATACTCCTCGCGCGTTCGCTGTGCTGGATTGCCCGAGCGAAGGTACTGTGCCACTGCGGTTTCAAGAGTCGTCGGCATCTTTGAACTCCAACGCCGCCGGCGCTTGCTCCAATGCACGATCCATTTTCGACCGGTGGCAATGTGCGATGGAACAGTCCCGAAATAGATTCCCGACAAGTGCGACAGCCTTTCACCATCTTTAAACCGTCTCCTCGTGATTGGTGTGACAAGCCCGATGGGGCTGACACAACTCCTGCCGGGGCTGTAAAGCCCCGGTAACGAGCATTCAACTTGCCTTAAGCCCCGATAGGGGCGACACCGCAGGAGGACGATCGAATGCCAGGCGACTTTACAAAGTCGGAACGGAAACGAATCCGTCAACTTGCCGACCTTGTGTGGGATCGCGGGCTTCGCTTTGAGTTACGGAATATCGCAGTTGCGATCGACGAAATGGAGAGCGGTCGTTTGACTCCGTTCGATGTCACGGATCGTATTCACAAATTCCACGACGGCGCTGCTCGTGACCTTTACAAGCAATTCTCCAGCTCGCTCCCTTGGCTGGCGGTGTGTCGCGCCTACTTTGACGGCGTTCTGACGGACGATGACATCACCAACGCTAGTGGCGACATTTAAGCTGGCATTCGGGAATTTGCTGCGAGTCTCGCCAAACTTGCCCGAGAAAGAGAAGCGGCCGAATAAGCACGGCCGCGACGTTCTTGATCGGCAAGCCCAAGTGCGTGAGGTGTTGTCGTCCTGTGTGCTTTCGGAGTGTCGCGCAGCTTCCTCCGGACACGCTCTGTGCGCTCTAGCCAAACCGTGGTTAACATCTCTTTGACTGCATGTCGCGATGAAGTCAGCGGACGTCGCAAATCAGATTAGCGACGCACCTCAGCGGCACCCGGTGCCCACAGGATCTTAAGGCAACTGCGCAGCGTTGGGGTTGGCGTGATGTCAGTCATGTTGCTGACCGGCTTTACGCCACAACTGACGTTGGTGACGCATTGCAAAAAATTGTGGTCTTGAATTGGCAATGTTGTCACCAAGCCGATCTGCGTTGATTCGAATCTGTTGTGCATCGCCCTCACGCTGGCAACACAAGTTCTCGAAACTTCAAGGAGACGACCCATTCATGGTTTTCTGCTGCCATGAGTTCTTCTGCGATACAAATCTCCTTGGCCAGCGTCTCGATCGTGGTCGTGCGGCGAGCTCGTTCGGCAATTCGTTCCAGGACTTCCGCCATCCGCTTGGAACGTTCGGCAATCCGAGCATGTTCTAGCAAGGAGGCAATTGCGTGGATCGATGCGCCCCAGGCAGGAAGCGCGACGGCAAGGAAGCTAATCCACAAACTGAGGTCGCCCAGGCGGTTGTACTCCGTGACGGGGTCAGCGCGAGTTTCCGAGTCGTCTTCGTGACCATCGGCATGCGGATCGACATCCTCATGATCGTGCTGCGCGATTGTTGCATCATGGTCGTCATGGTCGTCGTGCCCAAATCCAAACATATGCAACGTCGCCATTACAAGCGTAACGCAAAAACAGGCGACCCCCGCCCAATGATAAAGATGGGCGGATTTGTGCTTTCTGTGAGCGTTTCGAGCGTGCCAAGCCGCCTGACCGGCGATCCACTCTTCGACCAGGTGATGCTTCAATGCCTTGAACTCGATCGCGGGTGTCTCGGATTTCACGCGAGCCACCAAGCCTTGAAAGGCATCGACAAACCATTGATCGGGGCCTTCGTAAAAGGGAAACTTTGTTGCCGTTGAGCTACCCCGATGGTGGTCGCCCAAGAGTGCCGTGAAAGTCACCGCTCGCAGCCACTCGGCCAGATGGCGATCGTTCAACCACTTCTCGTGCCACACTTCAACACGACTGACCCGAAGCAAGAGCACGGCGGCCAGCATCGCCAAGACTTCGAACGCGATGAGCCAATTAGCCAATGGAAAGAACAGTAGCTGCAGGACCGCAATACTGACCGCGAAAGCAGAAAGTCGAAACAACGCTTTGGCACCGAATAGGTACAGCCTCTGATAGGCGGCTGCCATCAAGTCAGCACGTGCATAGAGAGGAAGCAAATTCTGCTCAATCGACTTGAGCGATTCTCGCGGCAGACCTGCCTGGGATGCTTGTTCTCGCAGTTGAGCAATCTCTCTGTCTGTCGCCTGTTTGAGATCGGCTTCCGAGATGAGCGGGTCGCGATTGTAGGCCGACAGCCGATGGCAACCAAGCGACAGTTGCTTCGGGAGCGAAGGCAGTGATGCGACTTTCGCCCCAGCAAATGGTGCTTTACTTTCTGCATCAGGGACGAGCAGACAGGCAGGACGATGGGGCTCGTTGGCATCAATCCAAATCACGGACTTCCCGCGTTTGATTGCATACCGAACGACATCACCTGTTCCGCCAAACCCGGCGGCCATCTTCCCATCCCAAATGGCGATCAGCAGCTCACACGCGCCGACGACATAAAGCCCGACGTTGTAATACGCCTGACTGCGATGTAGCTCGTTGCTCCAATCAATCTCACTTGCGTCTTGCTCGTTGTGCAACTCGGTAGGTGTCTGGTCGAGCTGTAAGAGCTCCTCGAATTCCTTCCGGTCCTCGCTTTCGCGGAAATCCTTACGATACTCGTCCAGTGGCAACGCCGTGACGGCGTGTAGATTCGCTCCCGCTTTCGTCATGACGGCCCGGGCGACAATGCGGTCAGCCCCCTTGGCCAGCGGCGAGATCACAGTCCAATCAAGCTCTGTCTGCGGGGCTGCTGCGACGCGCGGGCCTTGCGCGGGCAATCCGAATAGCTTCAGGAGCGGGCGAACGAGTGTTAGCGCCGTAATATCGATTGCTCGCGAGTACCAGTGCCGATCCATGCCGCCTCGAGCCGGCATGTGCTGCAACGTCTTTTCGATGTACTCCAGCACGCGTGTCACAGCGTCGGCGACAGCGGATTCGTCACTTAAGCTGCGATGTCCAGTGACGCCAATTCGCAGTGGATAGCTGGCAGGTTTCAATTCCATCGTTCGTTCCCAATTTGCATGATTACTGAGGGGTAGATCGTGCAACGCCCCGACACCTCGATACAGATCTTAAGCCGCAAGAACCGCGAGAGCTGTGAGTAGTAGTCCATCAAGACGCCACCTTACGTTTGGTTCTACGAATCTCATAATCGGCCTTGGCCAGGATGGCGGGCAAGCGGCGAACGGTGTTGCGGTCGTAGTCCTTGATGTTCTCCGGGAGCCGTTCATCCGTCCATGGAATCAAATAGGGACTTGTCCGTTTCTCTAGGTCTTTCTTCTCGCCGTAGCTCCAACCAGCCGCCTCGCGCTCATCCACAAACCGCTGGTGCTCGATTTCGGCTAACTTCTCGATCTCCGCGTCCGTGAACTGCATCACTTCGATCTGACCAGATGCCATCAAGTGCATTTCGCAGTCAGCAGCTTTCAGCTTGTTCGGAATGTCATCCGCCTGCGCTCGGTTTGATTCCTTCAGATCCGCTGGCAGATCGTGCCAAGGTCGCATCGATGGATTTTCGGAGGCAGTCATTCCGAGTACTGTCTGATCCTGGATATAGCCTTGATGGATCGCTTGGGCGAGGATCTCGCGCGTCCCACCTAAGACAGATTCCAAACTACAGGCGATCTCCAGTAACCCGACAGCCCGAACACCGGTGATGACACCACCGTTGCCGGTCGTCTGTAGCAACGTCGCGAGGCCAGCTTCCTCAGACATGCGAACAATGATCGGCACTCCATCGTCCAGCCAACGTCGCATCGTCAGTGCGGCCAGTGCAGCGATAGAATCGTCATCCAGACAAACATAGGCCGCCGCGATCGGACTTGAATCGTTGCGCGAGACGAGCGATTCTCCCGATGCAAACGAGGAACTTCGCACGTCCGTCGAAACAAACTGAATCGAAGCGCCTTTTGCAAGCTGCGGATGCCGCAAACGGAACGCTTCCTCCTTCTGCTTCGCTTCGAGATCGGCAATGGTGACCTGCAGTTGTCCGGTGGCGCGCGGATAGTCGATTCGCCAGTCGCGAATCAAACGGGAGATCAGTGCTTCGCCCATCCGGCCAAAGCCGACAACGAGAACGTGAGGTGGCTTGCTGTCCGGCTCACGGGGGCGCGCCAAGACGGACGGTTCACGCAGCATCACGCGAGAGGCCGTTTCAAAGGCGTTGAACAGGCTTAGCTCGAACGGGTCATCCTGCCGAGCGAAGATCGCGTGTTGCTTGAGGATTCCTTGCAGATCGGGATCACTCACGTGGATGACACAGCATAGCGAACCATCGGTACGCTGGCGATTCAAGTCGTGAGCCCGCACGGCGGTTTCGATATTCACTCCGTCGTCACCGGCGACGGAGATCAGCGTACTGGCCCGATGCACACTCGCCTTCCGCAATGTCCACGGATCATCCGCGCGACCAACCAACACAATCGCCCCCAACCCGCGACAATGCCTCAAGTCATGGTTCTGCTCGTCGGGTTCGATCACGACGACGCGTTTCCGTTGTTGCCGGAGCTGCTCGACCAGCCGGACGCCTTTGCGGCCCAGGCCGCAGACGATGACGTGACCACCGAACAGACGCAGCCAGACTCGTTGAACCTGAAGTGAGAAGACCACCACAACGGTCTGCACAATTGCATACGCTGCTGCCAATGGCGCCAGAAAGCGGGCAATCTGTAACTGAGTATTAATCGGGCCATCGACGAAGCCGGATTCAAGGGAGAACAGTTGAACTGTCAGGTAGATTGCATCACCAAAGTTCCGAGGCTGGTCTGACTCCGCCAACAACTTGGAGAAACCCACGAACCCCAGCACAAACGCCACCCCAATGATCAGAACGACCACACTCCAACGTCGAACGCCATGTTTCATCGGACTCACTACCACTGGATCGCAACTATCTTCGCCGAACGAGACACATCATACTTCGCCATCGTTCACAACACACCTACCATTGCACCAACGACTAGCGTTGGATTTCGCACTGCCCCACTCCCAACCATTGAGCAGTCTTTCGCCAGCCCAGCGATCGTGTTTGATCTCGGCAAGTTCCTGCAATTCCAACGTGGTGTAGGAAGGCGATAACTGTTCAAACGGCAGGCATTCAAGTTTGAAATCAGCAAACGTCAAAGTGACAAACACTCGAGTGTCATCGGTCGCTGTCGTTTTCTGACGTGCGGGTCGGCCATGAAGTTGTCGTTTCAGGTACACGCCACCGGTAGCTGTCTTCTTCACGAGTCGGATGAACACAGTAATCCGCACTCATATCAAGTTTCTGGAACCCTTGTCTGCCGAACCATCGAGACCGCGTCGGCGGCGCTGCGGGCAATAGGCTGATAGACGGAAACTTCGACCTCCGATGGCTCGCCGATCATTGCCAATCTTCGCTGGACAAGCCCGGCACTCGGCTGAATTCAGAAGTGTTATTCGTCACCAGGATCAACCCGTTCGCCAGGACGATGGCGGCGATCAGCAGGTCGTTCGGCCCAATCGGCGTCCCGAAGTCCGCGAGGTGTGCGCGCACCTTGCCGTACTCCTCGGCGGCTGAATCGTCGAACGGTACGAAAACGAATTGCTGGCGCAGTTGCTCGACCCGCATTCGATTGTTGGCCCGGTGAGCGGTCCCGGCTCGTTCAGCCCCGTAAATCAACTCCCCAAGCACTACCGAGCAGATCACAATGTCCGTTGGGCGTTCCCGTTTAATTCGGGGCACCAGTTCCGATTGGGTCTGGCGGAGCCAGCCGATGCAGGCGTTCGAGTCCAAAAGGTACGGCATGACAGCGGCTCCCGTTCCTCGTACTCCCCTTGCGGCGGTCGCTCGAAGTCGCCTTGCCAAGTGCCGGCCATCGACTCCACCCAGGCCCGCCACTCCTCCTGTGTCATCGCCTTTTTGGAGGCAAACGGCTCCACCGTCATCTGGACTTCCTGATCCGCTTCCTCCAACCCGACGGGCAGAGACAGATGCAAGATGCCGTCACTGCTCACCTGCGATTTTACCACGATGCGATTCATGGTCAGGCATCCCTGGTAGGAATTTACTTCGTCTATTGTACCCGTTTAGCAGGGCCGGCGCTGCGGAATTATGCATGATGATATAGACGTAGTTCCCCGCCGAACCCGCCCATGTCCGGCCCCAAAGGGGAGCAACGAGGTATAGGCGGAGAAAGAAGGGACAGACTCGGGATTAATCCGATACGGTAACGGTGTCACAATTGAAGTCTGGCGTTACTATCTATCTTCTGTATTGGCCTTTGAACGATGCCCCGCCAGCCAAGACGACAGTATCCCAATGCGATCTACCATTTGGTCACCCGTGGTGATGGGCGACAGCTACTGTTCCTTGACGAACGCCACTACGAACGGTTCACCCAGGGACTCGTCGGCGAAGCAGTACAAAGTCTCGGCCGAGGCGTTCTGTGGCTTTCGAAGTCGCGTCGGTGGACGTGATGTCGCGGCGTACCTTTGTCGGCGTTACACTTCCGCGACACCGGCGGACCTGTCAAGCCGATTTGGCTTGGGGCATCCAGACAGTTCGTCGGATCTGATCAAGCGGGGAAAGCAGCAATATGAAAAGTCGACCAAGATCCGCTGTACGGTCAACGAAATTGAAAAAAGTCTTGGACTGAATCCCGAATCTGACCCTATGCCTTACCTTATGCGATTACCCCGCACTCATATTGGTTCCTGGAACCTTTTCTGCCACCCAGCCGCAGCGCCCGCCGATCAGCGGAAGGCCACCATTGACACTGCACAACAGCAAGAAGCGGAAGTCCATCTCGATGAACAAGCCACCCGCCGCATCATCGACGCACAAATTCGAGACGCCAACGGCACGCGTCCAGTCAAAGGACATAACGTCGCGATCGCCGAGTGGCCTACAGCCAACGGCCCAGCGGACTACGTCCTCTTCGTGGGGCTCCTGCCGGTTGCGACACTAGCACCAAACGGTGTTTCGGATGTTCTTTGACAGCTTTGAGAGTATACCGTCGAACGAAATGCCACGGGCTTGCCCCGGGGGGCGTGACGGTAGCAGGAACAAGCGACCGGCCCCACCCCACGGACGATGAAAATAGGGGCCGGGCGACG
>CAUJKL010000751.1 GCA_963204995.1 Planctomycetota bacterium
GGGCCAGCGGAATCGCTCATGCAGCCGCCAACTGACCAACTGAGGTACTTGGACTTGCACCGTTTGTCGAGCCGCAGAAACGGTTGGCACGTCGATGCTGACCGGAATCAGTTTCTCGACCTGATCGATTTGGCACTTCAAGACGGCATCGATGCTCCGTTCGTCGAGAGCCAGCAGAGGACTGATCTGTAAAGAATAGCCCTCCTGAATCTGCCCCATTTCTAGGTCGTACGCTGGAAAGGCGTTCTCACGCAATCGCACGGAACGCGTGTAGTTTTTCGGATGCATCGCAGAAATTGTTTGTGACTGCCCGTTGTGGATCATCAGATTGGGCGAGTTATGCTCGCGGAAGTCGGTTCGTTTGCGAAGCTCGCTGATTAAGATGATCGCGTTTTCTTTCGACAAGAGCCACGCGTCGACGCCGGGAGATTGCACCGTCACGCCTTGCATTAACGGCAGTGCCTTGGCGCGCCAATTTGGATTGCCGACGGTAACTAGACGAACGCCAAACGCATGCGACTCGGCTTGACTGCTAACGAGGCGGTCGACGACGTCCCGCACGACTGAGTGCATCTCGTCGGTGTGATAGACACGCAGAGTGTCTTTGCCAGCGTTGAGGATTCCAAACGGTTCGGTAAACCAGACCTCCGTACCGGTTTCGCGGAGAATCCAGTCGATCACAGCCTGCTCGGGACGCTCGTTCGTGGTGACCCGCGAAGTGTACGGACGGATGTCGTACTCGCGCCACTTCTGGTTATGCTCGCGGGGCAGCACGCCGTTGCCGTCGGACACCTTAGTTAACGTGAGCCCGGTTGGCTCAAGCGTTGGTGCGGTGTTTTCCGTCGCTCGAGCCGGTTCGATACTCGTTTCGGCCGCTGGCGACTCATTGCTGACGGGTCGTATCGAACCGATTTCCCGAAACTTCAGCTGACCGGCCACGGAACCAGTAAACGAACAAGCTATGCAAAGGCTGAAGCAGCAAGACACCCGGCAAAGTCTTGGGGACATCCTGATTTCTCCCTGAGATGAAACGCCGCGACACAAAAACACAACCAGCGGATTCGGTAGGACGAGTGCCTCGACGCGATCGAAAAGTGGCGCGGAGTATAGGTCGGTGTACTGCACGCAACAAGAGAGATTCTGAAATCGCGCTGGCGCACAAAAACAGCCCGGGCGACCTTATAAAGTCGCCGGGCTGGCGTATTTGTGTTTGTCGTTCGACACTAGCAAAGAAAAGGAGTCTTCTCGGTAGGCTTACTCGCCGAGCGGATCTTTCTTTTCGGTAAGCACGGGAAGTGTCGGAGCTAGTTCGGCGTTCAGAGCTTTGAATTCGGCCCATTCTTCGGGCAGGTTGTCTTCGTGGAAAATCGCTTCCACCGGACACTCCGGAACGCACGCTTCACAGTCAATACATTCATCGGGATGAATGTAAAGCATCTGGTCGCCTTCGTAAAAACATTCGACAGGGCACACCACTACGCAATCGGTGTACTTGCATGCAAAGCACGGTGCTGCAACCACATGGGTCATGAATCGGGTCTCCTGATGCGTCCAGCCAAGAAGTTCGCCAACGATGGTAATGCTGGCGTTAAGAAACATTTCGGAACGGTGTCTAGCGTTTCCCCAACGAAACTTTCACGTTTCGAGTGAATCTCGACGTCCGGTCATACCGTCCAATAGACGTAAATCGGAAATCGATCACCTAGAGACGTGAAACTTCATGGATGCGCGACAAGTTCTTGTCGGGGAAGCACTTTAGCCACATCACCGAGGTAACGCTTCGCGAATATTAGTGCTGCCAATGACGACTGTCAAGCCTTTGCAGGCACCGGTGTTCGATGGTCCTAAAATATCAGACTTGCTTCACGTTCTAACCGCATCTAAAATCAGTAGTGTATTGAGCTTTTGACTTTCGTATCCGGCAGGGATGCCTCACCAACGCCAGGCTGATGCCGTGTACATGGCGGAGAAGTGGCCGTGTCACTATCAGACATCGACCGAGATCTACTGCAACGCTGTCTGTGTGGTGGTTCGCGCGCTTGGGAAGATTTTGTGGATCGCTTTCTGGGCTTGGTCGTTCACGTCATCAACCACACAACTCAAGCTCGCTCGATACGCATATCGCCTCAAGACAGGGAGGACTTGGCTGCCGAAGTAATGCTCGCGGTGGTCAACGATGACTTTGCTGTCCTCCGGCGATTTCGCGGCGATAGCAGTCTAGCTACCTATTTGACGGTAATTGCCAGGCGCGTCGTGGTACGCGAGTTACTCAAGAGGAAATCAAGTTCTCCTGGGCTCGCTGGCGCGGTCGATCGTGCCGATCCTCGGGCACCTCACGTCCCAACTTCTGAGGAACGAATTGACGATCGTGATGAGATTGAACAACTCCTCCTCTCGCTTCATGGTCCAGAAGCGGACGTGATTCGGATGTACCACCTGGAAGGTAAGACGTATCAAGAAATCAGCTCGTCGGTCGGAATGCCCGAAAACAGCATCGGCCCAACGCTGAGTCGCGCGCGAGCGAAGATGCGACAAGCTAGAGCTGAGTAGTCGCGGTCTCGAAGCTTATCGTCAGGCTGATCAATCTTTAGGCCCCCCGCCCACAAAATCGCGGATTTCATCGCGGACTCGGCGGAAATGATCCTCACGCCAACAACTTCATCGGCTTGGACTCAACCATGTCGCTCGATGGACTTGTGGCTCGCATTGAAGCCCGCTTCTAGACTACCGCCTACACCCCAATGTGGGATTTTGTCGCCGGGTCAGCGAATTTGCTGACCCGGTTTCGTTTCTTGGGACGTGGCCTTGTGTGGGTCCAGTTGCAGATAGCGTTCGATCGCGAGTCCCAATTGCCGTCCCACTGTCTGATAGCCGTCGATCGTGCTGTCAGGTGTATTCCAAGAAATTTCGAGCGTTGTTGCCACGACATGATCGCGACTGTTCAGCGTCACCCAATTCTTGCTGATTTGCTTCCAGCCTTCATCGTATTCCGGCCCCGACTCGCGAATCTCGCCCGTAAATTGCAACGGTCCCGTCATTTCGATGCGGCTCGCGGCTAAAAAGCGATCTAAGTTGCGTTGTCGCAATGTTGTCATAAGCTCGCGGGGCGGTACGTAATAAAACGGGCGCGTCGTATTGGCCCCAGGGTTATGTAGATCGACAAACAGGTCGAGTTGTCCTGTGTCATCCAGCCGGCGCAACTCTCGCATCGCCTCCGCGACCGAACGCCAGTGCGGCTGTTCGCTCCAGTCGCGATTGTGATCGTGAGGCACCTGGTTCTTGCCACCGGCACCAATCGCGACGTTATCGATGTCCATTATGGGGACGACGGTAACCATCGTGCTACCCCTTAGCCGTGCGGCACGCGGATCATCGGAAACGAGCCACTCCACGAATCCTTTGCAGACCCAACTTGATCCGGCTTCCCATGCGTGTTGTCTCGCCTGCACCCAAATCGCCGAAGTCGGCGTCGCCTCTCGAGGCTGAAATCGCATCGCAGGAACAGCTCTTCCACCGCGAGTTTCACACAAAGTGAACTCCTGGACATCGTTGCAGGCTTGTTTCGCTTGGTTGACGAGGCGGGTCGCAGCGGCGACCGTGAATGGTGGGCCCCAGGCGAACCAGGCGACCGGCGCGTCAATGGTTTGTTGATATTTGATCGAACGGCCCACCGGTTCCCCCGGTGCGGTCTGTTGCCAGGTTCGATCGTCGGTGCTGAACATGGCCTGGCTCGGCGTCGCCCAGGGCTCAGGTCCCACTTCGATCGTGATCATCTCGCCCGGCACAATACCGCTCACACGGATGTACCACCAACAAGCCCATCCGCGCAGTTCGTGCGTCGTCGGCTCAATTCTGATGTATCGCGACGCGTGATTGATTTCGATCACTCTGCCGCTGCCATTGGGGAAATTCGTCTCGACCTTCAATTGCGAGCGGCTGGCAGCAGATGGTTCCGTTTGGGCGTGGGCCAGCAGACTCGGCATCAGCAAGGCGATGATGGTCGTGGTGGCAGCGAACGCCGTCGGGCGGTGACTTGAAATGTAACGCATGATAGACACTTTAGCTGGATTCAGTTCTGGCCACTATCCGCAAAGTCGATGAACGCAGGACTTTTTCCGCCTGATGTCACTCGTCCTTGGGTCGCTGCCGACAAAAGCCCGCAGTCCGCGAATCCGGCCTACCTCAAATCGGCGATCGCGTAGTATTATAAGCAGTTTGCTGCCACCCGCCCTTTTCGCGCCAGCCGCTGCCCCGACCGTGTGATGAACCTGCCAAACTAGCGGCAGTATCCTTTGGCAGCCATGTTCCTTGTAACCGTGCCTAGCACCGAAGTGACGATAATTGATGGCCATCCCTAAAATTCCCCAAGAGAATATCCGCAACTTCTGTATCGTTGCCCACATCGACCACGGCAAAAGTACGCTGGCCGACCGCTTGCTGGAACATACCGGAACGGTGAGCCTACGCGAGATGAAGAGTCAGTTGCTCGACGACATGGCACTGGAACGCGAACGAGGCATCACGATCAAGGCACGTGCAGTCGTGCTGAATTACAAACGCGACGGCCAGACTTACGAGCTGAATCTGATCGATACGCCCGGCCACGTCGACTTCCAATATGAAGTATCGCGGTCGCTAACCTGTTGCGAAGGCGCATTGCTGCTGGTCGATGCGTTCCAAGGAGTCGAGGCCCAGACGGTCGCCAATGGCTTCGCGGCCATGGAGCACGATCTGGCGATTGTCCCGGTGATCAATAAGATCGACCTCTCGCATGCTCGCCCCGACGAAGTCGCCGAGGAGATGGAACACTCGTTGGCTATCGACCCGGAGAAGATCATTCGCGTAAGTGCCAAGGCTGGCATCGGCATCGCCGAACTGCTAAACGCGATCGTCGACCAAATTCCTCCGCCGTCAGGTGATCCTGCGAAGCCGCTTCAAGCAATGGTCTTCGACTCGCACTACGACGATTATCGTGGGGCGATCACCTATGTCCGTATCATGAACGGTACGGTGCGGAAGGGGCAGAAGATTCGTTTTCTCAAAGGGGAAGCGACTCACGAAGTCGTCGAATTGGGCCAGTTCGCGCCGCAACAACGGCCTTGTGACGAACTCCGAGCGGGACAAGTCGGTTACCTCGTCTGTAACATCAAGTCGATCGACGAAGTCCACATCGGTGACACGGTGAGTGTGCCGGGCGACAAAGCTGCACCGGCGCTCGCCGGCTACAAGCCACCACAACGCATGGTGTACTGCGGATTGTTTCCGTCCGACGGCCAGGATTTCAGCGAGTTGCGCGATGCCCTGACCAAGCTTGCGATCAATGATCCAAGCTTCGATTTCGAGGCCGAGACGAGCGAAGCGTTGGGCTTCGGCTTTCGCTGCGGATTCCTCGGGCTGCTCCACATGGAGGTCATTCAACAGCGTCTGGAACAGGAGTCGGACGTCGACCTCGTTCAAACGGCTCCCAACGTGACGTACGAGATTCTCACCAAGCGCGGCGAGACACTGCTGATCCATCGCCCGCAGGAAGTTCCCGATGCCGGCGAAATCGAAGAGTTTCGTCAGCCTGTCGTGCGTGTCAGCCTGATCCAACCGACCGAGTATATCGGAGCGGTAATGAAGCTCTGCCAAGACCGTCGCGGCGTGCAGACCGGGCAGGAATACCTGTCTCCGACCAGGACGATGCTAACTTACGAGTTGCCGCTGGCGGAAGTCATCTACGACTTGCACGACAAGCTCAAGAGTGCAACGCGTGGTTATGGCACGATGAATTACGAAGTGATCGGTTACTTCCCAGCCGACCTTGCTCGGCTTGATATCCTTGTGAATGGCAAACGCGTCGACGCACTCAGTTTCATTTGTAACAAGGCCGATGCCGACCGCCGCGGACGCCAGGTCGTGAAGAAGCTAAAAAGCGAAATCGATCGTCACATGTTCGAGATCGCCGTTCAGGCCGCAATTGGAACGCGCGTGATCGCCCGCGAAACTGTCTCCGCGATGCGAAAAAATGTGACTGCCAAGTGTTACGGCGGCGATATCAGCCGCAAACGAAAACTCTGGGCCAAGCAGAAGGAAGGCAAGAAGCGAATGAAGTCGATCGGCAGTGTCGATATTCCGCAGAAAGCTTTCATGGCAGTGCTCGACACGGGCGATGGGAACAAAAAGTGATCGGCTCGCGGCGACGTCGGCTACTTTGGCTGGTTCCCGCGGCGGTTGTTCTCTCGTTGGGCGTGGCGACGCTCAGCCGATATCAAGGTATTCTGCGACCGGTTCGAATCGCCAGCGGTTCGATGGCGGAACAGTTCTTGGGTCCGCATCGAGTGGTCGATTGTGGGGAGTGCGGATTCAAGTTTCGTTGTGGGTTGGATGTTGAAGCACCGCTACAGCAAGCGACTTGCCCCAATTGCGGTTTCCAGCGGAATGATTTATCGAAGGCGATGCTGCGCGAAGGCGATCGCGTGGTGATCGATCGTTGGGCTTATCTTTTTCGCGATCCGCAGCGTGGCGATGTCGTGGCCTTTGTCGATCCGACGAACGCCAGCGAGCTCGCCGTCAAACGGATCGTGGGGTTGCCGCAGGAAACTGTCACAATCCGGCGAGGCGAGCTGTTCATCAATGGCTCATTGCATCGCAAGTCACTGGTCGAGACGAAGGCGTTGGCCACGCTCGTCCACGATGACCGCTTCCGGCCTCGATCCGAGCAGCAACTACCATCGCGTTGGGTGAGTGAGGACCTCGAGTCGGGCTGGACCGAAGCCAGCAACGGTTATCGATGGGAAGCGAAGGATAAACCTGCTGGCTACAGTGATTGGCTCATGTACCGGCATTGGCGATGCTACACTTCGCCCAATCCTCGCACCGACGAGTCGCCTGTCGCTGATAACGACGCCTACAATCAAGGACTCTCCCGCCAATTGTGCGAAGTCACGGACTTGCTCCTGTCGTGTGATGTTGAACTCGCCGAGGACGGTGAAGTCGCGCTCTTGATCCACGACGGTCGTGAGAGTTTTACCGTTGTGATTTCGGCGAAATCTCGTTGGTTGGACGTGCGGCGCGGCGAGGAACCGTTCGCACAAGCCGCGCTTCCCAATCGAAATAGTTCACAGACCGCTATTCAGCTCGCGGTGATCGACGAGCAGTTGTTGCTTGCCATTGGCGATGCGACGGTGATTCGCCAAGCTTACACTCCACTCGACCGACCGTTACAGCCAACGTCGCGACCGCTAGGGATCGCGGGACGTAGGGGCGCGGGTTCTGTCACGAATATCCGAGTTTATCGAGATATCTACTATTTGAACGCGTTTCGAGGGGACTGGGCCTGGGATGGTCCCAACCCCTTGAGTGATGGATGCTATCTCGTATTGGGCGATAACTCTGCGCTCTCCAATGACAGTCGTCACTGGGCGACACCTGGCCTTTGTCGCAAAATGCTGGTCGGTAAAGTGTTGCTGCCCCGTCGCTGATGTCATTTACGCAGGCACTGGCTAGACAAAACACGAGGCGCAGAACGACACAACCGAACAAACCAATGAGTTGGTGGTGTCCTAGCCCGCATTTCTCATCGTAGGCCGGATCGAAGGTCGCAACTCCTTGCCGGAGCTTCGCAAACGCAAATAGCTTGAAATCATGGTGTCTCGTAAATCCACTCGACAACTGCGACCGAAGTTCCGGCAGATGCGGCGTTTGCTTCGATCCGGCCTACAATTGATGAGAAATGCGGGCTAGAAACGGCGGCGATACGAGCTTACTCGGTTGTCCAGCAGGCCACGGAATCGAAGCCGCTCGCGAACTGGCGAAGTGTGTCGACGTGCTGGTTGAATGGGGCGTTCACGATCTAGCGTCGGTCTGTGCAGCGGAATTGCCGGCATCCACCTTGATCTGCGTTGGCGTTGCCGATGACGGCGTGAGATGGGCTGGTTCGCGCGGGGTTACTGTAATCCCTGACGTGGGTCAGAAAGCGTCAGAACAGCAACCTCAGAACTCCTGATCCAAAAGCCGAGAACTCTGGGAGTCAGCGGATTCTCGACAAGGCAGCGGGAGATTAAGGTGATACCAAAATCCAATTCGTGGTCGTCTTGAATTCGTGGGGTCAGCCGGTTTGACCCCACGAATTCAAGGCGACCACGAATTATGGTTCACGGTATTTTCTGCCGGATCAGGAGTTCTGAACCTATCAAAATCCCTGGAAAAACAAGGGTTTAAGGTGCTCCGATACGCTTAAAACTCCGTTGCTCTATCGACTGAGCTACAGCCTCAAAATGTCTGGGCGTAAGTTACCAAGCAGGACGCAATTGGGGAAAGGGTGCCCAGACGAGTCAGCAGGTGTCCCTACCTGCTTGGCTCTACTTCTCGACCATGCACTTTAAAACTGCCCATTACGCGAACGGCTCCTCGCTGGTCATTGTGGAGGTTTCCGTTGCGTTACGAACCGACTCGCCAGCTGCGCACGATCTTGTTGCCAACGCGAGCCTCGCCGGTGAGGTAGTATCCTGCTGGAGGTTGGCAGGTGTTCACGCCGTCCCATCCGCAGCCCTCGAAATGTCCGATCACACCGAACACGTGGCCGTTGATGTTGTGGGCGTGCATGTAGGCCGCTTCGATCTCACACTTGCCTTGATCGTTACACGCGTAGTAGTTGGCGGGAGCCGAGTAGTTAGTTCTAGTTTGCGTCGTCGAGCGGTAACGCGTTCGTCGTCCGAAGGCGTCGGCTTGGGAGCATGTCGACAGCAGCAGAGCAATTACAATCCATGTTCGCATCGTTCGTCCTTTCGTGGGTGGGGTACTGGCAGGACTCTCATCGTTACACTTCGCGCTGGATGCGCCAAGGTGGTGGGTTGATCCTCTGGTGCCTCGTGTCAATTAGAAACACACAGGCGCCACGACAAAAATCGGCTAGCAGCGATGGTCTTATCGATTGCCGTTCGCGCCGCCGGAGCTGATCACAAGTTAGGCATCCAGAACACAGCTTCCATGAGCCGCCACGGGATCGCTCCCGCGAGTGGAGATGAGCACAGACGGACGCCATTCACTACGGCTAGGCCGCGATTGCAGCAGTCAGCTCGCGGACCAATCGCTCGGCGTCGATCGGGCGCGGGAACCAGCGGTCGACACCGGCTGGCTCTGCGTCGCTGAACGCGAACAATTTCAGCTTCTCACGACCCGTTGGCCCACGTAGCTGAGCCAGGAATTCGGCATTCGGCTCTTGCGAGTTGAGGATGTCGAGGAGGACAAAGTCGGGGCAGGAATGTAGCGACAGGAAGTCCAAGGCGTCATCGCGACCTTCTGCCGTCGTGACCTCAAAACCATTCAGCCGCAAGTAACTGGCCAGAAGCCGCCCTTCGTTGGGATCTCGGTCGATCAGCAATGCATGCGGCAGGCGAGCCGAATCTGTAGACTCGTCCAGCGTCGATTTCGAGTCTTGCTCTAACGCCCGAAGTTCGTTGAATACATCGACGATCAGGCTCTGGGCGGCGATATCACCGTCCAAATGTTCGTGCAACAAGTTGAGAGCATTGGCACACGAATCCGTTCTGTTTCGAATTGCTTTCGTCAAGCTCGCGACTTGCTGCTGTGAGGTAAACTCGTCTGGCGCGAAGTCGATGCTCTTCAGATCGGCGATTTCGTGTCGCAAGATGGGAACGTCGGACGGCGCGTCGATACCCAATCGCACGGTGTTCCCTTGAATGCGAACAACCTCGATCGAGATATTCAGCGTCGGCAGGATCAGCTTGTCGTGTTCTTTTCGTGAGAGAACTAACATCGTGTGACCTCCATTGTCATCATCGGGAGAGATGGCCTGCGGCGGTTATCGCTTGAGGCCTCGAAGAGCAAGCTGTTGTCCGGCGTCATGCCGTTCACTGCGAATGCAGGTTGGAGATCTTTCCGATCAACTTGCGATTGGATTCTTTGCCAAAAACGAAATTGAGGCAAGGGCAGAATCTTGAAAAACGAGCATGCTATCGCTGCTAGTGTTGGCGTTTTGGGCTGCGGTGACTTGTCACCGCTTTCCCATTTTTGTGCGAGCAAAATACGGACGCTGAACTCTGTGGCTGTGGGTCATTGCAGCTTCATGGGTGCTGCATAGTCAGAGTCGCGGTTTTCCGCTGCACCGGCTGCACCGTCTG
>CAUJKL010000752.1 GCA_963204995.1 Planctomycetota bacterium
CTCGCGTTGGGCGCAGGCGATGCGAGAAACCTCCGGCCGCCTAGAAGAGATCCCGGGTGAAGAAGCATTTCCCGCCTATTTGGATTCAGCAATCAAAGGGGTGTACGAGCGCGCTGGCGTGTTGACGACGCGC
Organism: Planctomycetota bacterium; assembly: GCA_963204995.1. Taxonomy (GTDB): domain Bacteria; phylum Planctomycetota; class Planctomycetia; order Pirellulales; family Pirellulaceae. The sequence continues at coordinate 134 of CAUJKL010000752.1, forward strand.
GATGGCACGACCGGCAGTCTCACGATGATCGGGACCGTTTCACCGGCCGGCGGCAACTTTGAAGAACCCGTCACACAATCGACGCTTAGTACGGTGAAGACGTTTCTCGGTCTGTCCTACGATCGTGCCTATCGACGCTCGTATCCCGCCATCGACCCGTTGATCTCCTGGTCGCGCTACCGCGAGCAACTTCGATCGCACTTCGACACTCACGTTCACGCCGGGTGGATGGATATCGTCGAATCGCTGGCCAAACTTTTGCGCGACGGCAACGCCGTCCACCAAATGATGCAAGTCACCGGCGAAGAGGGGATCTCGTTGGAAGACTATGTGACCTATCAAAAGTCGCTACTTCTCGACAGTGCGTATTTGCAGCAAGATGCCTTCGACGCGGTCGATGTATCCGTGCCGCTAGAGCGACAGATCGAGATGCTGCTGCTAATGAAACGCCTCATCGATCGCGATCATCTGTTTACCGACAAGGAACAGGTTCGCGTTTACTTCACACGACTGACTGGACTCTTTAGAAACTTGAATTATTCGGCGAAGGAATCGCAAGAATACGAGTCGTACGTAAAGCGAATCGAGAGCTTGCCAACAGCGGGTGATCCGAAGCTCGACGAGACTCCCGCCAGCCCTTGAACAAGTTGGTCAGTCGCATAAACATTCTGCGCACAAGGAGACTCGATATGATCCGTTCGTCTGGTTATCGGAGAGCGACGCTTGCGGCTTGGATGATACTCATCGCGTTGGTGTCCGCACATCGCCAAGCCCTTGCTCAGCCCGCGGCGGAGACCGGCGCGACAGCGACCGAGGCCGAAGCGGGTGCCGAGGCAGCGGCGGACAGAGCGCAAGTCTGGACTTGCCCGATGCATCAGCAGATCCGAACTGCCAAGTTTGGTAAATGTCCGATCTGCGCGATGGAGTTGACGGCCGTTGCCACGGGCGGGCCAAAGCTCGTGAGCCTGCAAGAGATGTTGGCGATCGCCCTGAAGCACAATCCCAATGTGCGGGCCGCGGAGGCCAAGGAGCTATCAGTCGAAGCGGAACTTGATCGTACGCGGCTGGAAATCGTACAAAAACTCATTGCCTTTCGCGAGAAGTGGCAAGTCTAGCACTTCGCCGTCCGTGCCGCAGAGCGAGAAGCCACGGAGGCTGCAAGAGCTGCGAAACTCGCCGAAGAAGGTGCTATCGCCAAGAAGAACGTTGCGCTGTCTGCAGTCGCGCAGGAGAAGCTCGCTTTCCAGTGGGCCACACTCGCCGAAATCGAAGCTGAACTGCCGTTCCTGCTTGGCCGCAATCCTGGCAAGGCCGCCCTAGAACCGGATGACGCTCGCCGCAAGCTGATCCGAGATGACCTGTTACCGAAGGCCCGCCAAATACTCGAACTCAGGACCCGCGAATATCAATCCGGAAACGCAAGCGTTCTCGACGTAGCCGCTGCAAATCGCCAACTACTCGAATTGGAAACTCAGCTGGCGAACACGAACAGACAGAAGATCGCCGCCGTCGAATCGCAGAAGCAGTTGCTGCAGAACATCTTCGCGATAACAAAGCAACTGTACAAAGCTGGCGAAGCAGCTCAAGGCGACGTGCTTGCGATCGACCTGGAGTTATCGAAGCTAGACCTGCGGCTCCTGGAACTGAGTGACGAGTAGCTGAGCCCCACTGTCGACACCGCTAAGCGTTCGGCGAACTGGTGACGGAAGCGACCGGACCAGTCCGGTTTCAATGGCCTTTCCGGGCGTGGGAATGTCCGCGGTTTGCTCGACCGATGCTTCTAACTCTTTGGACTAACTGACCGAGGACACGCCCTCCTGTGAAGTCAATGCTGCCTCACCGTAGCTGGGGACGGCATCTCGCTGCCCCGTTGTAACTGAGTCGGTAAAACCGCAATAACCCCACGGAGGCGAGCCGCTAGCCAACCCGGACTGAAGGTGAGCGCCACAAGCAGTCGCTTGCGCCAGTTCGCCGCGTTTTGCATGAGTTCCTTTCGTTGTTCACTGGACATTAGCCTTTGAATCGCACTCACAGTGTCGGATGCCAATGAACTTACGACGGTGAGCGTGAACAGCGTATCCTTTCGTTCCCCGGTAGCGAGTTCGCATGCACAAGCAAAGTAGTGCGGCAGACTATAGAACCACTCTTCATTGACGCGTGGTTGAAGTTCGAGCAATGCTTCCGCGAACAACTCGATCGCATCGTCGCTCGCTTCACAGAACACCAGATTGCGCCACGATGAATCTTCGACTCTGGTGCATATCGCATCTACACCTGTGGTGTTACATATCGCGAATGCTCGAATCGCACCGCCCGCCAAGAAAACATCTGCCTGACTCGTGCTGGTTAAACGTTGGAGTGCTTCTGAAAGCTGGCTTGGATCACTCACGATGGCGTTAGCCGAAATAATTGCTTCGAGGTGCTCCCGCTCCAGACCGTCGATTATAGTTACCCATTCCTCAGCTACCCGCTTCATACCTGCCTCGAAGCCATAATCCAGACGGTTGCCTGCTAGATCGGGCATCGGCATTGCCACAAGGTTGCCGAACACCGTCTCTGTAATTGTCTCACGCGTGCCTTTGTCCTGTGATGCCCATTCCAGCACTTGTCGGGAATCACCAAGCTGAGCCAATAATGACGCCGCCCAGGGTGAAGTAGTGAACAACGTGGCGTACCGAAGAGTCGATGGCTGAACGTGAGCTCGCGACAGACGCCACAGCTCAAAAGACAAGCCTAAAGCAGCGGACATCGTAGTCTGTCGGAACTCTCGAATCCAGTTCGGGTCGCGCGGGAGTGAAGACGCAACCTGATTGCTGAGCCACCATGCCCACGCTGCAACTCGTCGGCCTTCCTGCCCCGGAACGAGCGTTTCTATGTGGGTGCAGTAGTGTCGCGCCAACTCACATCGCAGGTACCAGCCTTGCATCACCGCCTGGTCTTCGTTTGGGCGTTTCATGGATTGCAAGACTTGACAGACTTGCTCAAGCAGCGCGGGGATCTGTTTCTCTGGCACTAGGTCGGTATTTGTTGCAAATGCCTGGCATGCGTGGTATTGCGCCAACGGGTTACCAGTTTCTTCAACCCATTTCCAAACGTCCTCCCAGAGGGAGTGTGATCGACCACTAAGCTCGCGAAGGACGCTTTTCATCGAGAGCTCTCCTGTTAAAGGAACGTGGCCCAGGGTCGCTATATAGCGGTCAAGAGTGGATCGAACCGATAAAGCCCGCAAGCATTTGTCTCGTTCTCTCAACAAATCGTCACGTTGATCGCTGGGGCTCCAGATCGGCGGCGGCACTGAGTTGAGCGACTCGGCTGTTGGATGCAATACGGAGGGAAGATAGTCTGTGTACCCAGCTTCAAAACTCGACTGCAAGCACTGTCTTACGGCAGCTAAGTTGCATAGAAAGTCCTCGCCAATTGCATCATGCACTTTTATCGCGATTGGAATCCACGCTTCGTCTCGGTCTTCATGAAATTCACCGCGACACACATTCATCACTCTTGTCGTTGCATCGGAGAGAATCCCTTGACCAGTTAGGCTGTCGATGTGATTCCACGCAGCAGACCGAAGCCGCTTGTTTGGTGTGATCAACAAGTCCGTAACTTTTGTTGGAGAAACACCATCATCGTCTTGGACAAACAGCAGTGGGCCGCCATTCGATGCGGAGAGACGTGCAGCATGCGTCTTATTCTCCAACGCCTCAGTCACCTGTGGCATTGAATGATCCGGCAGCGATTGTTTGAGTAGGCCGTTCTTCTTCAGCACCATCGCCATTCTTGCACCAATGGTTTCGTGGTGGTGCAGAGCATGATGTGTCATGCGAGCTTTCATGGCCTGTTCTACATCCCTGATCTCCTGTTCGGTTGGTTCAGAATGCATCAATGATCTCCCCAGCCATCCTCAGGAACTGTTCATCACTCAATCCAAGTCCTCCAGCCAAACATCGCAGGGCCGCGTTTGCTCGGGAATGATCTTCTGTCTCGCACAACTTCACCAAGATGTGCGACATCACAGTACGCGGCAAGTGTTCCGCCAGTCTGATGCCATCTTGCGCCATCGACCTCGGGAGCGATGGCAGCAATTCA
>CAUJKL010000753.1 GCA_963204995.1 Planctomycetota bacterium
ACCACGATGCAAAGTTAGCAAGCCGCTTTTCTTCAGCATCTGGGACTTCTGCTCCCACAGGGTCTCGGCGGTCAGCCTTCCTTCTCGAACGAGCGACAAACTAAACGCCGCTTCCGCTTCGTATCGAGTCAGGCCCACTGCCGCGTCAAAGATTTGTTCCCGCTCCTGCCCTTCTGGCAGCTCACCTTCCTCGGTGGCAATTGCCGTCGCGATCTCAGCGAGTTGCTCACGGTCAGGCAGTTCGTGTTCGAGCACAACGAACAGCTTTTCCAACTCGACCGGGATCTGCACGATCGGTGACAGTACGACAATGAACGTGCGGTTTTGTTTGCCAGCGAGAACCTGCTGTGCGAGGGCCTGCACGATCTCTGCTGACTGCGTGAAGCGATGGAAGTTTTGCAGGATGAGTATGGACGTGCCTTCTGGTGTGGCCAGCGAGTTGACCGCTCGGATCGCGGCCAGTGGATCTGAACCGCCAGATTCTGTTTCCGCGCCCGATACTCGCAACCCTTGCTCGATGTCCCATATCGCGAGCCGCCATTCTTCCTCACGACACAATTGCGAGATTGCAGTAATCGCGTCCTGATGTTCGTGACTTTCAATCCATAGGCCGGTGAAGCACGCGCGTACGTATTCCCCGAGCCGCTCAGTAAGCGACATATTGTCTTTCCTTTGGGTTTGATGGAGATGTTAGTTGAGTGCTACAAGAGAGAGCTTGAAGTGCTCAGTAGCCTTGGCCCGTTTGTTGTTGCGTCGTTGCAGCTTGATGAAACTCAGGCTTGAGAAGTTCGTCCACATGTTGGCCGAGTGCCTGTTCAATGAATCGGCTGGCCTCGCGACACTCGCCGCCGGTGAAGCCTTTCGTTTCGACACGAGACTTGCCATCTGGGGCCACGATGATTTCGATTGTCTTACTCAAGCGGCACCTCCTACCTGCACGACGACCTTGATGCTACCGTCTGCGAGTTGCTGTTCAGTCACGCTGTGGCCCCGTTTTCGCGACTCGATTTTCGTCTTTTCAACGGCGTAACTTTGCATATATTGAGCGAGGTGTCTCTGTTCGCCCCACCGCCCGCCGTAGTTGTCGAAGTCGACTTTTCCTGTGGCAACGTCGCAGACGATCGGGTAACGCCACTCTGGCAACTGCACGGCCCAGCCCGTAGCTGAGCTAGTAAACAACTTCGTTTCGCCGAAGACTGGCTCCGGCAAACGAAGCCGATCACACGCGGCACTAATGGCGGCGGGATCTCGAATCTCAGTTTGAATCTGCACGATGTGGGACACGTTTGATCCTCCAGTAATGCGGGATTAAAAGGAACTTGTTCATTGGGGACATGGTGATCTATAACCACGTTCTAGCGTCTCAAGAACTTGCTTCTTGGGTCGAACTCGACGTCAGAACGAAGCCACAAATGTTAAGCCATTGGCCTCACCTTATATGACGCATCTGAGCTTCGGTTTAAGTTCGATCGCGTGCCTTGGCTGCTTCCGCCCTTCGGATCAGCTTGGTAAGCTCGGCACTTGTCGCCGTCCATAGCAAAGATTGGACGAGCCTATAATCTGTAACGGATGCTGCGGTGAGTTGCTGGCGAAGCGGTCGGTTAAGCTATGAAGCGAACGGAACTCGCGAATTTGATCCGCAACACGGGATGCCGAGTCATTGGTGCCGAGGATGCAAGCAATGACGCGCAGCGCGAAGTTCTTGCTGCGTTGATTGCGGGTCACAACGAATCTGATTCTACGATACTCTGCGAGCCGAGCTTGGCGAGGAAAACGACTCGACCACCTGACGCCGTTCTAGTTGATCTAATCGCTGGTGTTCACGTCATCGAAGTCAAAGGCATCACGCTCGATCAAATCGAAGCGTTGGAGCCGGGAGGCCAATTTCGGATTCGTTACAACGGGATGACACTCGGCAAGAACCCATTTGCTCAAGTTCGTAACGCCATGTTCGATATCAAGGATGCTGTCGAGCGGCACTTTCCCGCCGAACTGGTTCTGCCATTCAAGTATTGGGTTGCTCTGGCCACCATCAGTCGAGAGCAATGGCTAGAGAAATGGGGCAAAGACGCGTTCTGTCCGCCAGAGCTTCTTTTTTCGGATGATCTGCCTGCTCTTTCTCAACGACTTCGAGCGATTGGCCAATCGTCTTTGGATAAGCACAGCCTGAAGTGCTGGCCCACCGATCAGATTCAATGCGTCTGGCGTGCCTTTGGCGATTCTTCAGTCTTGTTTCCACGTCCTGAAGAACGTCAGCCTCGTCGTGTTCAGGAAGGAACCCTCGGCGAAATGTTTGACGAAGCTGCCGAGACCTACAAGGCGCTCTCCGACGAGCAGCAGAAACTCTCCGCACAGCGTTGGGAGAAAGGGCCACGGCTGGTCCGAGGCGTTGCTGGGAGCGGCAAGACCATTGTATTGGCTAATAACCTTGCCCGGCGAACGCAACGGTCGCTGTCCGGCCAATTCGACCTGTTCGCCGAGAATCGCCAGCCCAGGATTGCTGTAGTTTGTTTTAATCGCACGCTGGTTCCGTTCATCACCAAGAAGATCGAGATTGCTTATCGGCAAAGGACCGGTCAATCGCTGCCCGACAACATCGTCGAGGTCTGGTCCTACAACCGGTTGATGTGGAATCTGTCGCAGAAGGGGGTTTGGCGATACCAGAAGTTCGACGACACCGACGATACCTCGCGTGCGAGTCAGTACCTCAAGGAACTCTTGTTCGCCAAGGAGAATGACCCCTCGGCCTTTGAACGATGCAGTTTCGATGCCATCTATATCGACGAAGGACAAGACTTCTTGGAGGAAGAATTCCGGTTGCTCAAGGAGCTTTGTCGCACCGACGCGAATCGCGAGCCGAGTCTCTTCGTGTTCTACGACGACGCTCAGAACCTGTACGGACGGCGGCGGCCAAACTGGCATTCGTTGGGTCTGAATGTCGTTGGACGTTCGCATGTTATGTCGGAGTGTTTCCGCAATACCAAGCAGATCGTCGAAGCGACGTTCAATGTTTTGTACGGCACTTTCGCAATCGAAAAGTCGCAAGTTCCCACTAAGGCATTCGGCGACATCGGAACGATGGAGGAGAAAGACCTGCTTCACAATGAAGACGGCGTCTGGAGGGTCCGGTTCGCGAAACGCAGCGGGCTCAAACCAAAAGTCACCGTGGCCGATGGTAGGCCCAAACAATGGGCTGAGATCGTGCAACGGCTTCGGTGGTTGACGGAGGAGCAGCAGGTTCGCCCTGAAGACATTAACATCTTGGTCTACTACAAAAATCAAGTCGAGAAGTTAGTGGCAGCGGTGGAGGCAGCGAGGCTTCCTGCCATCGAAGGAGTCCACGTTGCCACGACGAAGAAGGACGAGTTGCTCCGCAAACGCGGCTGGCTCTCGATTTCAACCGTGGCGTCGGCCAAGGGGTACGATGCGTATTGTGTTCTGCTTGCGAACGGAAATGAGTTCCCCACCGACGTTCAAGGAAGGGCAAGCTTCTACGTAGCCTGCACCCGAGCAATCGAATACTTGGAAGTCTTTGCCACGAGTCGGTCGGGACTGGTTGTTGAAATGGAAAGAGCCGTGGCGGTGCTAAACTAAGATCATCGGTCGTGATTCTGAGGAAGTGATCAAGGAGTACGGTGGACCGCTGACGGCACAAGTCGACGCCGAATCAGTTGCTTAGGTGCCAGTAATGGAGAAGAGTTCGTTCAACCAGGTAAGTCGTTGGCTTTTGATCGAGTAATCAACAATGAGTTCGGCACACACGCCGTCATCTAGCAGGGAGACGGTGTCGTGCGTGAACTTATCGTCACGTCCATCGTCGAGTCCCTTACCAAACATCACGCCGCCTCGGTCAGTGAGGATATACCGATTGTGCATCTGATCTTTGCCCCAACGGACGACCGATAACGCGACACCTGTCGGCAGATGTGGCCGTACCCATTGATCTAGGTCTCTCTGGAAGTTCGCTTTGTCTGTGTTTTGATTACCGCCGTGGTATTCGATTCGAGTTGGCATTTTACGCCTGCCTCTATTGGCCATCGCATGCAGGAACAACTTTAGCGGATCGGTGTATCTTCGCGCGCCAGGGTCGAAATACGGATCAATAAAAACAATCTCATCTGAAAGCGACAAAAGGAGCGAGACGCATGTCATCATGGCGACGGCATCACGTTTGACTTGTATGGAAACAGGAATCTTCCACAGCTTGTGTGGCTTCGTTGGGTCGAGCGATTTGCCGTCAAGCAAGTTCTTCGTCGTGCCTTTCTTCGTTGTTGTCGCGATCGCATGAAAAGGACGCTTCTTGTTCTCCTCAATAGCATTCTTCAGCCAGCTATGCGAGTCGTTGTAGTCGTGCTCACGAGTAATCATCTCTCGTTCAAGACGATCGAGGGCCTCCGTGATCATGAGAAATTCCTTATCCTTCGCCGCCCTATTTGCAACTTCTTTCACCATTCGCTTCCACGTTGTTGGGAACTCCGATAGAAGGCGGCCATGAGGTACCCCGAACTGCGAGATGTAGAACCTGAAGTCGTTCCACGTCCCTAACAAGGCTGGATCAAGAGCATATTCCGCTATCATCAGAACAGCTCCTCGGCTCGCTCGCGGAAGAATCCGTAGGGCCACTTGTCGATGAACTCCCCCGTCTCGTCGATGTTTATCCGCTTTGTCGTAACTCCGGCGGGCGTCCGTTCGACAAAGTAAACTGCCACATCGGTTGGTAGCAAACCGTTGACGCCCTCAGGTAGTGTGTTCTCCGAAGTTTCCTGAATTCGGCGGAGTATTCGCAACATCAGGTGCTCGCCGTGCGTTTCCAAGATGAAACGACATTGCTTCTGGTGGACGGTTTCAATGAACAAGTCGCCCAGTCCGACTTCGACGGACGGATGGTTGTGCAGCTCAGGCTGTTCAATTAGGAACATGCCGTGCTGGTCAGGTTTGTCACGATTGGTTTGCGAGGTAACGCCGGCCACGACTACCGGCACCAACTGAGCGATCCCAATAGCACAGTCGTGTGGGTCAATACGGATATTGAGCATTTGGTCGAAAAGCTGGACTTTTACAGATTCCGGGCGTGAAAAAATCAGTTCACGAATGCGTTCTATTTCGTCGAGGTAGTCGTCCGCTTCCAGTCGCTGCATTTCCAGGCCGTCGCTGGGCAGCTCGCGCACCTTTCTCCGCACGATCTCGTGACGCGTCCCGAGACGCTTATCAGCGGCGAGCCATTCGCTAATCTCGGTTAGCGTTTCGTCGGAGCATTCTGCAAGAACATCCCAGGCAGCTAATCCAGTTGCCCAACGAGATCGGTCTGGCGTGCTTGGTATCACGAACTGACGCGAAGGAATTTCTCGAAGCGGCCCGACATACCGGCAGGCATCGAGTGCATTCATAAGCGTGCGTCCCGGAACGATCAATAGGCGACTGAGTAACGCGCTTACGAAATCGAGATCCGCCTGATCGGCATCGACGTCATCTTCTGTTGTTGCCAGTGGCTCAAACTGGATATCAAGAGGCAGATACCAGTTCGGTAGGGCATCCTCGCTATTGAGCACTAGTGTGTGGGCTTTTCGTTCGACGTCTCCGGCGTTGAGGCCAACTTCGTCTGCCCACGTCTGAATAGCAATGGCTGCTTCGTCGGGAAGCCAACCGTCTTTTCCGAAAAATCTGACAGCGACGACTCCCACTCTTCCACCATCGATCCGATACAAAAACGCCTCAAATGCGCGCCCAGACGCGTCCTCGTGGAGGATGCGCCGCACTTCCAAATCGCCCAATTGCCGCAAGTGGGCGAGTGATTCCAGCTCCGTGACCATGTTAACGGGATCGTTGGTGTCAGGTCGCTCCGTACCTTCGATTTCGTCGACTTCAGGACGGCTGCTGTCATCAAGCAGCGATTGCAAACCAGGAATTACAATCGGAATGGCGTCCAGATATAGTTCTTCGGCGGGCGTGCGAAAGCTGTGGTGGAAATAGTCGAGCACGCCAATCGAGTCGTTTGGACCTTTGTGGGACCATCTAAGAACAGGATGGGACGGATCAACATGCAGCAGCACAGAACCACCGACAAGACGGAAGTCCTCGATCTCGGCAAACTGTTGCTCGTCGAGTTCGACGATGTACTTGGATACAAACGGCCGCCGCCGCGATTCGTCCCAGCTCAAATCGATCTGCACCGACGCTGACCAAACGTCCGACCCGATGTTATCGGCGTCGACACTGACCCAGTCGACATCAACCACGCGTTCGTCGATTCGCCACTCTTGGTCAAGGCTGACCGAAGACAGATCCAACTCGAACCGCAGTCGGATATTCCGCTGTTGTTCATGCTGATGGACGAAACATGGGAATCCACCAAGGTCAACGACGGAACCACCGAGTTCCGTCTTGTCGGGATTTCGGTTGCCGCGCACAAGCACTTCGTAGGCAAGCAGAATCGCGTGGAAGATTGTGCTCTTGCCGGCGCTGTTGCTGCCAAACAGTAAAGTCACCGGTT
>CAUJKL010000754.1 GCA_963204995.1 Planctomycetota bacterium
GAGCGATGGACGGTGCTAGTAAGTTCGTTCGAGGTGATGCCGTCGCTGGCATCCTCATCACGTTGATCAACGTCGTGGGTGGGTTGATCATCGGTGTCGCCGAGTATGGCATGTCGTTCGCGGAAGCTGGTGAGCTGTTCACGCGACTGACGATCGGTGACGGGCTAGTCAGCCAAGTGCCCGCTCTCTTGATTTCGCTCGCTGCGGCCTTATTGGTGACTCGAAGCACGCAGAAGATCAACTTGCCGGCGCAATTCCTCGAGCAGATGTTTTCGCGACCGCAGGCTCTCTTGGTCGCCGGTGGTTTCCTGGGTGTGCTGATCTTCACGGGGCTCCCCAAGCTGCCGCTGATGGTAATCGCGGGGAGCTGTGCGGTGCTGGCTCTTCAATTACGCCGTAAAGAAGAAGCACAAGCAGTGCGACAAGTCGCGACTAAACAAGCGGCCTCGGAGCAAGCGAACAAGAAAGAAGAGCGAATCGAAGACTACTTGGCGATCGATCCGATGGAGATGGAGATCGGCGTCGGCTTGATCCGGCTGGCCGATCCCAATCGCGGCGGCGATTTGTTGCCACGCATTACCGGCGTTCGCCAAGCCGTTGCCAGCGAGATTGGAATCGTTCTGCCAAAGGTTCGCATTCGAGACAACATGCGGCTCGACGAACGGACATACCGCATTAAGATCGCCAACAACACGGTTGCCGAGGGCGTCGTGCATCCGGATCGCTTGCTGGCGATGGAGTCGGGTCTGACGAGCGGCAAGATCGCTGGCGAAGAGACTCGCGATCCAGCGTTTCAACAAGCGGCCGTATGGATCGATCCGGGTGTTCGCGAACGTGCGGAGATGCTCGGCTATACGCCCGTGGAACCTGCCGCCGTATTGGCAACGCATCTGAAAGAGGTTGTCCGTCAACACGCCGACGAATTGCTCACTCGCGACGCGACGAAGCGATTGCTCGACGAATTGAAGACGACGTCGCCGGCAGCTGTCGACGAGTTAATCCCGGGGTTAATGAAGATCGGCGACGTCCAGCAAGTCTTGCACATGCTGCTTCGCGAACAAGTTTCGATTCGGCAGTTGAGCGTCATTCTCGAAACGCTTGGCGATTATGCAGCCCGCACCAAAGATCCCGTGTGGTTGACCGAGTACGTTCGCCATCGCTTGGCGCGCACGATTTGCACTCGCTATCGCGACAGCGAGAAGCGGCTGTTTGTCATCACGCTCGACCCGGCACTCGAAGATCGCATCGCCGCCGGAATCGAACACACCGAACGCGGGCTCTTCGTCCGCATGTCGCCACCTGCTATCGAAAAGACCTGTGACCTGATCTCCAATGAATTGAACCGACTGACGCAAACCAGCCGTAAGCCGATCGTCCTCGTCAGCCCCCAGATTCGCCCGGGGCTGCGCCAGATGACGTCGGCAAACCTGCCGCATCTGATCGTCTTGAGCTACAACGAAATCACTCGCGACACAGTAATCGAATCGCTCGGTATCGTCACGGACGCGATACCCCGTAAGTAACAATTTGAATCTACTCAATAACAGTTAGATCGGTAGTACGACATGGACGTCAAAACCTATCGAGCCAGTTCGCTGCAAGAAGCGCTGCAACAAGTTCGACGTGAACTTGGGCCCGAAGCATCCGTTCTCCACACTCGAGAAGTCGGTGGCGGAATGTTGCGTTGGATTGCCGGCCGTCAGATCGAGGTAACGGCATCGGCGACTATTAAAGTGCCGAGTCGGTTGCCGGCTAAACCTGTGCCGTTTACGCCTCGCATCGAGACGAAGCCACTGCCACCCGCCGATTACGACGACTTTCGAGCGAAGTATCGAGCGGATCTCAAAACGAGTGGCTCAGAATCCGACTCACTCGTCGAACATCTGTCGCTGGAATCGGCGAAGAACGGCAAGAGCGAACTCCCCGAATCGTTGTTCCCACTGTTCACCGACTTAGTTGCTGCCGAGCTTAGCGAAGAGATCGCTCGCGAGTTACTCGAACGCGTTCGCGCCGGGTTGTCGGCAAACGATTTAGACGACCGAATGCTCGTCAAGTCACGGCTCATTCGGCTGCTCGAAGATGAGCTGAAATGTAGTGGTCCCATTCGCGTGACGCCGGGTACTCGCCGCATCGTGGCGTTGGTTGGTCCCACCGGTGTGGGCAAGACGACGACGATCGCGAAACTCGCGGCCAACTTTCACCTCCGCGAGAAGCAGCGCGTCGGCTTGATCACCGTCGATACCTACCGCATTGCCGCTGTCGATCAATTGCAGACCTATGCCGATATCATCGACTTGCCGATGGAAGTTGTCGCGACGCCCCGAGAGATGCGTGCCGCCATCGCTCGCTTGTCCGATCTCGACCTGATTCTCATGGACACAGCCGGTCGCAGTCCTCACGATGATCTTCGCATCCAAGAGTTGAAGTCGATGCTCAACGAAGCGCGCGCGGACGAGGTCCATGTCGTGCTGAGCGGTGTGGCCAGCACAGCCAGTATGAAACAAGCGGCCGACCGATTCGCCGAGATCGGTGCGTCGTCCCTGCTGCTCACCAAGCTCGACGAGACCGCGGGTTTGGGAAACATCTTGCCCGTACTACGCAGCAGCAAGCTCCCCATCAGCTATATCACGAACGGCCAAAATGTTCCCGAGGACATCGCGTCCGCAGATCGGCGAAAGCTGGCGCGAGCGATGCTCGGCGGCAACCGTGACTAGGATTGCGACGAAACGATACAAAACATGTAGCTGAAGTCGTGAGACTTCAGATGCCAGAACTCACTCGAGTTCGGCGACGAAAAGCGGGTAACCCCATGATCGACCAAGCCACAGAACTCAGAAAGCTCGTACTACGCGCCATGCGCGAGCAGCCGTTTTCGACGGGACCGCCACCTCGTCTGATCGCCGTCACGAGCGGTACACATGGTGTCGGCGTGACAACGATTGCCGTCAATCTTTCCGTCGCGATGGCGGAGTTGGGTTCGCGCGTCGTGCTCGTCGATGTGGACAGCGATCGCTCGGATGTAGCGGCACTGTGTGGGTTAAAAGACTTTCAACCAAGGGCAACCTCCCAGGCGGCGCGCCGCGACATTCACGAAGTATTACATCGCGGCCCCGCAGGTATCCTAGTTGTTCCAGGACTGGGCGCGGGCGACGTGCCCCCGAGTACACTCAGTGTCGGCGACATCTCCGGCGAACGTCTTCAGCGACAGCTTTCGACGCTCGGACGACACGCGGACGTCGTCATCTTGGACCTAGGCAGTGGAGGTAGAGAGTTCGCGCGGCGTTTCTCGGCGACCGCCGACGAAGTGCTCCTCGTGACGACTCCCGACAACGGCGCTGTGATGGATGCGTACACGCGAATCAAAACAGACCTTACTCAAGCTGCCAACCAATCGCTACGTCTAGTCGTGAATCTCGCGACGGATGAATTATCGGCTGTCGATGTGCATCGTCGAATTGACGACTCGTGTAGAAAGTTTATCGAGACAACGATCGATTTAGCGGGCCACATACCGCAGGATGCGGCCACGATCCGCGGCGCAGCACACGGTATCCCGTTCGTACTCGGCGAGCCGACATCGGCCGCATCACAAGCGATCGGCAAACTCGCCAGCCACATCGGTCTCGCGCCGCGTCGGGCGAGAATTGCCTGAGTCATTGTCAACCAACGGTGGCTCGGCACTCGAAAAACTCAAATGCCATACTTTCCTCTCAACCCCAACCGAAGGAATGCCGATACAAAGAAAGCGCGTCTTTACGCCGCTGTACGTTAAGCTAGTCGGACTAGCGGAACTTTGCGGGCTGGAGAGGAGTGAGTCATGGGTCGAACGTATGCGGGCATACTTGGACCCTTGGCCTTCACAACAATCTTGGCTCGCAGCGTGATCGATACCAGCAGCGTCGAGTCGACAATGATGCTCGCCACCGCGTGTTTGTTCCTCTTCGCAGGAATTGGCTATTTGGTCGGACAGGTGGCGGACTCGATCGTTCTGGAAGCTGTGAAAGCGAACTTCAACAAAGAGTTGCAAGCTCGTGAAGCAGTGAAAGCGAACGGAAGATAAGAACCATTACTTCACTGCACGTAGATAAATCAACGGCCTTCGGGCAAACCATTCGCATGACGCGGGTGGTCAACGTCAGTCGCGGCACGGGTCGCCGCAATTGGCGTGAGTTCAATCATGGAGGATTGCATGGCTACGATTTACGCACCGAAGAGACACCAAACTCGATTCCCCATTACGCCGCGCTCGAAGTTTAACGACGAAGAGATCAAGCAGATCTGGTTGGACTACAAAGCCGACCCCACGCGGAAAGAGCTGCGAAATAAGCTCGTTGAACGCTATCTCTCGTTGGTGCGATACAACGGCGAACGAATCTGGGCACGTTTGCCGGAGGGCGTCGAGTTGGACGATCTGATCTCGGCCGGTGTGTTTGGGTTGATGGACGCGATCGATGCCTTCGACATGAGCCGCGGTGTCAAGTTCGAGACCTATTGCGTGCCGCGAATTCGCGGTGCAATGCTCGACGAACTCCGCACGATGGACTGGGTTCCACGCCTCGTCCGCTCGAAGGCCAGCAAGCTGGGCGAAGCCACCAAAACGCTGGAAGCGAAGCTTGGCCGCGCACCGACGGTACAAGAACTTGCCGAACGAATGGAACTGTCCGTACCGGAACTCGAGAAACTTGTTACGGAAGCCAATGCGGTGGGCTTGATCAGTCTCAATAAGAAGTGGTACGAGACGGACAGTTACAAGGACGTTCGCGAGATCGATATTCTTGAGGACAAGAAGGGCGAAGACCCCACTCGGCGCGTGCAAAAGACCGACCTGATGCGTCTGGTCACCAAGGGTCTGAATCGCAACGAACGACTAATCATTATCCTCTACTACTACGAAGAGCTGACGATGAAAGAGATCGGTGCCACGCTGGACCTCAGCGAAAGCCGCGTCAGCCAGATGCACAGCAGCATCGTGCAACGCCTTCAAACGCAACTCGGACGGCGACGACCAGAGTTCGGCAACCGGTAGATTTTTAGAAACTAAGGTGGTGGCAGACCAGAAGCCTCGGTTCGTAACTCACGAGCCGAGGTTTTTTTGCGCCTCGCGGTTTTTTTGCATCGAGGCGCGGGCCGGTGGCTGGGGATGAGGCTCTGCGAAACCCCGGCGAACTGAGACTGATGCTCCCGCGTCGAGCGAAGCATTGCAAATGAAATCGTTTCGCGATACAGGCCGTGGCGTTGCAAAGCTTCAGAACTCCTGATCCGGCGGAAAATACCACGAATTGGGTTTTGGTATCACCTTATTCTCCCGCTGCCTTGTCGAGAATCCGCTGACTCCCAGAGTTCTCGGCTCCTGGATCAGGAGTTCTGAGCCT
>CAUJKL010000755.1 GCA_963204995.1 Planctomycetota bacterium
TCGGCCAGTCGCAACGAATGGTGACAGCGCCGTCGATGAGGCGATCTACGATTGCAGCGCCCAAAGAGGCGATCATCTCGTCTCGATTCGCGACGTTGATCTTGAACCAAGTCGGTTGGCGGTCTCTGTAGCGCCGGTCGATCACCTCGTAGAGCTTGTCGGTCTCAAACTTCGAAAGAGCCCCCCCGGTGATCACCGGATCGCTGATGGCGAGCACGGCCGGGCTTGCGAATCGACGCAAGACGGAATCCTCGGTCACGTCGTCGTAGCGCATTGGCTCTCGGAAGGCGGCGCAAATTGCTGGTCCAGTAGTCCAGATCAGTGAAAGTCCATGCTTCATGATGGCGATGCGTCAGAGAGAGATCAGTAAATGGTCTTTGCCCGTACCGACGGGTCCGAAGAGAGCCAATCCGCGGTCACAGGGCAGCTTTTCCGCAAACTTTCGCAGTTGGTCGACAGCCGTCTTCTGGGGCTCCGTTGTGATCTCGAAGTTGCCGAATTCGCATGTCACGTATCGCTTGCCGCGAGCGGCTATGACGCGTTCCCACTTGGCACCACGCCGGCAAATTTCTTCAGTTTGCTCGTCCATGCTTCGATCACCATCGAAGAGAGTCTCCGGCGTCGCGTTCTCCCAGTACTCGCGAACCTCGCGGAAAATGGACACAGCCTCGATGACATCCCCACCAGCCGCTTCGAACGCCGCTTGGGACTGTCGTCTGCGAAGCTGAATCTGCTCAGAGAGTCTTTGCGATTGGCCGATCTGGATCATGGGTTTGTCCTGGTCCTTTGGGTTTCGCGGTGTGGTTGCCATTGGGACGAATCCTTTGCAGATTTGCAGTCTGCCAGTTCCTGCGGAGACCTGTGGGCGAATAAATTGTTCCGCCCCAGAACGAGTGCTGGTTCGACCATTCGAACAGCGTCCGAATGTCGCCATCTGTACGGCTGTCCCGCTCGCGCATCAGACGAATGGTGTTCGCCCACGACTTGAAGTTGGGTGCCTTAGCAGTGGGATCGGCGCTTCGCAGAAGCTCGAACATCCACTTGGCTGTGGCCATGTCCTCGTCGGTGAACGAAGTGCGCCGACTCTTCTTAGGGTTAGGGCTTAGGGACAGGTAAGAAGGTTCCCCCTGAGCGTTCCCCTGAGCGGATCCCCCACCATATCCCTGATCGGGATACGCTTTTTCTGACCCTATCCCGCTAAGGGATACGCTTTTGGGACATGCTTTGCCGTCCTTGGCGTCTCGAAAGCCGTCAGCGTAGCCCTGCCAGTACTCGATCGTTTCTGGCGGCGAACCCTCATCGAGCGGCGCATCGTTCAAGGTCGCAAGTTCCGGAGGGATCGTTACCCAATAGACGCCCGGCCGCCTTGAGCCACTTCGTGGGGGCTCGTAATGAAGCCATCCAAAATCGCGGGCGATGCATCGCGCTCGGTCCAGACGCTCCCACTTTGCGAACCCAAGAATCTGTAGCAGCGGATCGTTGTGAAACGTGACTGGCGCGCTGTACCGCTTCGAGTCCTCAACCATCGCGATGCACACGCACAACAAAACGCCATCCAGCCCCATGGTCTGTGCAGCGCACGTCTTGAAAAGGAGCCGCGTATAGCGATTCGCGAAAAACGCCTCGCGCTGCGGATAGCGGTTCACCGGGACTGCCTCCTTGCATGTGCCATCGTCATCCGCCGTGCCATCTGCCATGCGCCATGAGGATCTCGCTGACGCGTTGGATCGACGAGGTACAAAGCGATTGCGGATAGCTGCTCCGACAAACTGCCAGGCTGGCTGGCGTGCGGCGAGAATCGTTGCTTGTCGGGAAGGTGAGGTGGCGTATGATGTGTTAGTGACATTGGATTTCTGGGCACACGGGCTGCTTTCTAGGGTGAGCCCGTTTGCCATTTCTTGGGTTAGGTTTTCCGTAGAAATCGAATCAGCTCATCTCGCTCATAAATGATCCGCTTGCCGATTTTTCGCGCCGCGATCTCGCCGCGGAGTCGGGCATCGCGCAGGACGTGCCGCTCCACTCCGAGCAACGCCGCGGCTTCAGGCTCGCTGTAGCCGAGTCGGCCATTGAGCTTGGCTCGCTCTGACTCGAGGCGCTCAATTGTCTCGGAGACAACATGCTCAATGAGGGGTCGCAGATCGCCTGGGTCGAAAGCTATGTGCATCGCGTCGCCTCCGACTCGTGCGATGGGAGCCAGCCACGGCGACGGCAGGCAGCGACGATCTGGGGTAGGTCATCTCGGCTAACTGCCCGGCGGCCACCCAACTTCGGTGGCTCTGGCAAGTCGCCTCGTTCATAGAGTCGACGGATGTGGTGCTCCGCGACAGTGCCGCCGATCAACGGACTCTCGCTGATGAGTCGAGCGACTTCTGAGGTCGTAAGTAGCGTTGACATTTGGTCGTCTCCGGTGTGTCCTTCGTGACACTCCAGAGTCTCGCTGCCCAACGGGTTAGGCTGTCAATCGCTGTAACGATTTCAAAGAGCGATTCGTTGGGCGCGCCGTTGGGCGCGCCGTCGAAAAGTAGAGAGAAAAACCAACGATTTCAAAGCATTATTCGTTGGGCGCGCCGTTGGGCGAAAAAGTGGTCACAAGCTTACGGGAAGAGCCTTTTCGATGGCGTCCCATTCGCGCTCCTGTAGTCGCCTCACCTGACTGTCTTTGTCGCTTCCAGACAACGCACCGGGAAAGTGCGCCTCGAACATATCGATAACTTCAGATCGTGTTCGACTGAGATTCCGTATTCTTCGCTCTTGTCGATCAGAGATTTGACCGTCGACTTTGAGCCTGTCTTCGCTTCCTCTGTGAGTGATGAGCCAAGTGACGATGTAAAGACAGAGGCGTTCGTCAAGCTTCGACTCCCGAATGTCCCAGCCAAAGTGATTGCATGCCGCCTTTGCTGCGAAAGTCAACTTGTCGTCGGGGCGAACTTGAGACACGCCCTTTAGGATCTCAATTGCGGGATCGTCAATTGGAACTTCAGCATCCGTGGAATCTTCGTCGATACGGTCGGTTTGCTCTTGCTCAGGTGTTGCAACGACCGCGTCAACGCGAGGAAGACTATGGTCTTGAATTCCAACCACACCGATGCGACCCTGCTCTCGAAACATGCTCTCGCTTTCGTGTGATGCAGGTCGAGGGACATAATCCAACAGCCTAAGAACAACCCCTGTTCTGGGTTCGCCTACGTCGCAGCAGGCAACATCGGGGACGATCGAGGCAATGAAGGCCCTATCGACGGCAAATACGAGTCTCTCCAGTTCATCACTTACCGATCTTTCGTCGTCGAGTTTCAAAAGGTGCAACGAGTTGAACAGGTGAGCCAAGGATCGCCCGGTGGAGGCAAGCTGCAGTCGGGTCGGCATCGATGCGTAGAGCGTCGCGAGCACGTTGTCTGTATGCTGCCGAAGTAAATCTTCGATCTTACACAGCCGGGTCATCAAATCGATGGCCGCTTGTCGCTTCGCCAGGTCTTGGAATGGCTCGACACCACCTATGCTGGCTTCCGCGTCAAATGGATGCGGTGCCCGCATCAGGGCTAATTCTCGCAGTCGCCTAACATCCCCATTTCGAATGGCTTGAGAAGCCTCGGTGAACATGACACCGTCCTTTCGTGGCGTCCTAAGTGAAGAAAAAACGCGGCAAGCCGGTAGGACTCTCCGGCGGTTCGAGCCGTCGCTCTAGCCGCTGATGTCAATCTTACCGGTCTCGCATGGTGGTGCGAGAGGGTAACTTGCGTCTTCCGGTGTTAAGGATGGCCGACATCGCCGTCCGTGACACGTCGGTTGGCTTCGCTCCTTGGATAACGATGGCGGACCACATCCGTGACGCGGTGGCATTTGATCGACGATCCATTCAGAACTACGTTGAAGAATCAAGCCTCGGACGAAGAGTGCGTTTTTTCGTGTTCACGTTCGAGACGATCTTCGATCTTGCTCGCCTCAACACTCCACCAACACTCCACGCGTAGGCGATCCTGCCCCCGATTGCCCGACATCAAGAATCGACGCGACCAATGAAAAAGCAGCATTTGCGTAGAGCAGCGTCGGGGAGTGTAGAGCACCGGCCGGATTGCAAATCCGTTATTCGCCGGTTCGAATCCGGCCGGCGCCTCTCTGTAACTCCAATCCCGGTAACGGGAAACGACGAGCAGCAACAAAACGGCGAAGAGGGCAGGGGACCGCTAGTTGCACAGCAAGTGCGTCATCCCGATGATTTGCCCTGTCCATCTGTGGCAACTTCGGGCTCTGCAACCGCATCCATTTTGGCGACGTTGCCACGCCTCAGTGAAGCCAACCTTCAGGCACTCGCCAGCTATGCTGCCTTCCTTGTGACGAAATCTGATGAAGAGCCGTCGGTGTAAGGTTGGCCACTGGACTCCGCCCCACGTGATGGCAATTGAGAGCGATGACTGACGTTTTGCGGGCTTTTCCCAAAACGCCGGGAATTGAGTAGCAAGCAAGTGTGTTGAGACTTGCGACTGTTCCCTACGGGGTGGCCTGGCGCGACGTCGAAAAAGAACCTACTCGGGGGCAAAAGGTACTTCCTGAGCGTTTCCAAAGCGGTGACCGTAGGGAACAGTCGGGCTAATTAACTCACTTTCTTTCCCGTCGGGAGCTTCGAGGTCGATCAGCGCGACCGAAGATCCGGCTGCCGTGGCCGTGACCGTCGAGAGCCTCGTGGTCGATCTCTGGGGCTGTTGCTCCGCTGGGTCCAGCCGCCGCCGTGACCGTCGAGAGCACCGTGGTCTGGTCGATGCGACCGAGAGCCTCGTGGTCGTTTCCAAGATCCGGCGTGCCCGGACCTGGTGACCGTCGAGAACCTCGTGGCCGATCAGCGCGACCGAAGATCCGGCTGCCGTGGCCGTGACCGTCGAGAGCCACGTGGTCTGGTCGATGCGACGGAGAGCCTCGTGGTCGTTTCCGAGATCCGGCGTGCCCGGATCTGGTGACCGTCGAGAACTTCGAGGTCGATCAGCGAGACCGAAGATCCGGCTGCCGTGGCCGTGACCGGCGAGAGTACCGTGGCCTGGTCGATG
>CAUJKL010000756.1 GCA_963204995.1 Planctomycetota bacterium
GTCGTAGGTCTTCACGCTCGTGAAATAGCTGGACGTGGGCACGACCGCGACCGTATGCACGATGCCTTCGTAAGTTCGATTTTGGAACGCATCGATTTTGACGGTCACGGGCAAGCCGGCGCGAATCTGGTCGAGAACCGCTTCGTGGACCTGCGTCTTGACCTGCATCTGCGACAGATCGGGCAGCGTGATGATCTCCTGTCGTTCGCGAACGGAAACGCCTTCTGCGATCTCGCTACTGCTGCTGTAGCGGCTGTTCTCGCGCGCATACACGACCATCCCATCGTGAGGTGCGTAGATCTTGCAGAGCGTGAGCTGTTCTCTGAGCTTCGCCAGCCTTTCCTTCTGCTTCTCTTCGGTCTTTTCCGCTTCGATCTTGGCGGCTTCGGTTTTGGCGAGCAGTGCTTCGCCGGACGTTTTGGTTTGCACCAAGTTCTGTTCCGCCGTCGAGACGTCACCTTCGAGTTGCAGCTTCTGCATGCGAAACTCGTAGTCTTCCAACTGCTGACGAGTCGCTTGAAAGGTCGACAGCCGATTCATGGAGGAAGCAAGTTTGTCTTCGGCCTGCATGAATCGAAAGCGACTCTGCTCGAGATCGCTCTTGCCTCGATATCCGAGTTTGAACAACGCTTCGATACCCGACTTCTCGGTCTTCACCAGCTCGAGCGATGCCTGCGATTCAAGGATCAGATTTTTCGATTCGTCAAGCTGTCGCTCGATGTCTTCCAAGGCCAGCTTGAACGTGCCGTTCTCCGGATCCATGTACATCTCGCTCTTGAGCTTGGCGAGTTCGACCTTGAGCACCGACTGTGCGTGGTTGGTCTGGTTTTCAATGATCTGATTGGAGTAAGTCGCCTGGGCCTGAATGCGTTGCGAAACGATTTTGTCGAAAGTCTGTAACTCGCTGTCGAGTCGATCACGAATCGCGGCCGAATCGAGTTCGACTAGCAAGTCTCCCTTGTTGACGGCACTGCCGTTGGGCACGATGAACAGGATCAACGTTCCCGATGAACCGCCAGAAAAACTCTCCACGTCGCAGCGAACCTTCGTTTCCAATTGGCTTTCCAAATTGCCGCGTTCGGTGACCACGATCGGCAAGTCCAACGGTGCAACCGTGTAATAGACATATGCCGGTGACTCTGTTCCCATGTCGCTGAAGAGACTCCAACTGGCAGCCGCCAAGGCGACGACGGAACCCAGAATCGCGAAACCGATTACGGGCTTCCAGATTCGCCGCCAAAAGCTAGGAGATTGTGTTGCATTCATGATGAAGCCGGAACCAGGAGGGAAGAAAGTAGGTTGTCTGGGATTGAACCCAGGACGAGTACGATCGTTGTGGTTTTTGAAGGTGGGGTCGCGCAGCACGCGAAGTGCTAGGTGGGTGTGGATTGCGGGGTGGTGGTACGCTAATAGTATAGTCGCAACGTACGTGCCGAGCCAAGCTTGTAATATCGACGCACTTCAATACGTGACATGTAGAACAATTGTCCTCAATTGTTCCTGCACCAAACAAGCTTGCAACCTCGACGCACTCCAATCCGTGACATAGCCACGGCTTAGGGAAAGTCTAACGTCGTAGGCCGGAACAAGTCTGCGCAGTTCCGACGCACCGCGATGCCGGAACTGCGCAGACTTGTTCCGGCCTACATCTACATCTACATCTCCATCTATAAGTTCGCTTCATGTTCGTTCTTGGCGAGTAACGCGACAATTCGCTCGACGTCATAGACACAACCGCCCCAGGCACCTCCACCCACGCGCTGCAGCGCCGCCCACAGGCGTGTGTCGTCGGGAAGGTCCGCATCGGGTTGAATGTCGTCGCGTGTCGCGCGATTCGCCAGGATCGTCGCGCCTTCTTCCGGAGTGAACTCACGCTGGCCATCGCCCACGAGATCAACTGTGCCGTCAAGCGTGTTGCGATCGATGATGATGCGCACTTGATCGCCATCTTGCAGCTTACCGATCGGCCCGCCCGCTAATGCTTCCGGGCCGACGTGGCCGATACAGGCTCCGGTGCTCACGCCAGAGAAGCGCGCGTCGGTCACAACAGCGACCTCGCGTCCCCACTTCAAAAATTTGAGAGCGGAAGTGATTTGATAAGTCTCCTCCATGCCCGACCCCAGCGGCCCACGACCCGCCAACACTAAAATGTCTCCTGGCTTGAGCGGCTTGTCGGACTGACCTTTGATCGAAGCAATCGCCGCTCGTTCACTGGTGAAGACGCGCGCCGGCCCGGTCTTGCGATACACGCCATCCTCGTCAACAACGGCCGGATCAATGGATGTGGCTTTGATGACCGAGCCTTCCGGACACAGGTTGCCGCGAGGAAAACACACCGTACTGGTCATGCCGCGTCGGCGTGCTTCGTCCGGCGGGATGATCACATCATCTGCATCAACACCATCGTGCTGCATTAGCAAGTCTCGCATCCGCGTGCGACGCTCGGACGTTTCCCACCAGTCGAGCACTTGATCGAGCGTTAGTCCCGACACGCTCTTGGCATCCAAGTCCAACAGACCCATCTCGCGGAGATGCAGCATCACTTCCGGAACACCTCCGGCCAGAAAGAGTCGCACCGTCGGATGATTCGTGGGACCGTTCGGCAGCACGTCGACAAAGCGTGGTACGCTGCGGTTGACTTTGTTCCAATCGTCGACCGTCGGGCGTGGCAGACCGGCCGCAAAGGCGATCGCGGGAATGTGCAACAACAGATTCGTCGAGCCACCGACAGCCGCATGTACGACCATCGCGTTGTGGATCGAACCGGGCGTCAGAACGTCTCGCATCTTCACGCCGCGATCGGCAAGCTGCATTAGCGCCTTAGCGCTCCGCGCCGCCATATCCAACCAGACCGCTTGCCCGCTCGGCGCGAGTGCCGTATGGGGCAGCGACATGCCAAGTGCTTCGCCAATCACTTGCGAGGTTGCCGCCGTGCCCAGGAACTGGCAACCACCACCCGCAGTTCCACACGCAGTACAACCGGCGATCGATGCTTCGTCGAGCGTGATAATCCCGTGAACATAGCGGGCTCCGATCGTTTGCACCTTACCTGCATCTTCTCCGTGTGTTGACGGCAACGTCACACCGCCTGGCACAAGTACGCACGGCAAGTCATGCATCCCAGCTAGCGCCAACATCATCGCCGGAAGCCCTTTGTCACAAGTCGCCACACCAAGCACGCCGCGGCGAGTCGGTAACGATCGAATCAAGCGACGAAAGATCACGGCGGCATCGTTTCGATACGGCAGGCTGTCGAACATGCCGGTC
>CAUJKL010000757.1 GCA_963204995.1 Planctomycetota bacterium
ATCCGCGTGGCAATCTCGGGGTCATTCACCGAGGCGTTAAGCGTTCCGTTCAATTGATTGACGGCGGAAACGATGTCCTGCTGTTGATTGCGGCTCACGCCGCGCGGGTTGCCAACATACAACACCGGATCTCCCGTCGAATGGAACTCGATGCCTTGAAAGCGACTCGGCAAGAACCCGCTGTGCCATTGACGTTGTGCGATCGGTTGGGCTTGTCCGTGCTTGCCGATGGACGTCAACACGACGAAGCCGGGCAGGTTGTCCGTTTCCGCACCTAATCCGTACGTCAACCACGAGCCCATCGCCGGGCGTCCCGAGATGGTTGTGCCCGTGTTCATGAAGGTGTGGGCCGGGTCGTGGTTGATGGCTTCTGTTTTCAGGGATCGGATAATGCACAACTGGTCGGCAACTTTGCCCAGGTGCGGGAAGATATCACATATTTCCTGCCCCGATTCGCCATACTTGGTGAAAGGATGCTGTGGCGCGAAGCATTTCAGCTGCTTGCCCTGAAGCTGGGCGATCGGTTGTCCCAACGTGTACGACTCGGGCATCTCCTTGTCGTGCATCTCAGCGAGTTTCGGCTTGTGATCGAACGTCTCCAGATGCGACATACCGCCCGCCATGCAGAGCCAGATGACTCGCTTGGCTCGTTGCGGCACGTGCAACGTCGTGATGGCACCTTGTGCGTCGGCGGTCGCCGACTGGCCTTGTTCTGCCATGAGCGAGGCTAACGCCGTCGCCCCTAATCCTGTAAGGGTCTTCCCGAGAAAGCTGCGGCGAGTGTTTTTTGTGCCAATGAGTTCTTGAAGATGCATGATTGTTCCGACTTGTTTTAGTACCGCACGATTGTTTCATGAAGGTTCAGGATTACTCTCGCCACCGAAGTCCAAGCGGCGAGTTCCGCGTTGTTCACGTCTGTTGGTCTGGGCAATTCTCCGATTTGAAGCAGCTTTGCGGCAGCTTCTTCGTCAGTCGTGTATTCCGCCAAATGCTTCTTATACAAAGGAACGAGAACGGCTTCTTCTTCGCTAGAGGGCAATCGTCCAAGCACTTGCCGGAACGCATAACTCAAACGTCCGTGCTCGTCATCGCCGCCGTTCTGAAGAACGCGACTCGCCAAGGCTCTCGCGGCCTCCACGTAAGTCGGATCGTTCAACAGCACGAGCGCCTGTAGCGGTGTGTTCGATCTTGGACGATCCACGGTGCATTCCTCGCGACTGGGCGCGTCGAACGCCAACAGGCTCGGGTGCAAGAAGGTTCGTTGCCAGTAAGTGTAGAGGCCGCGTCGATAGAGATTCTCGTTCTTGTCTTGCTCCCACTCACGCTTGGGAAAGTTCAAGTGTTGCCAATAGCCGGCCGGTTGATAGGGCTTCACGCTCGGGCCGCCAATCGTTGGCGACAGCAATCCGCTGACCGCCAATGCGTTGTCGCGAACCATCTCGGCATCCAAACGAAAACGAGCCTGACGAGCCAGCCATTTGTTGGTTGGGTCAACTTCACGCAGCTTCGGTGTCACGAACGACGATTGCTTGTAAGTCGCGGACGTCACCATGAGCTTGATCATGTGCTTGACGTTCCACCCGCTGTCCATGAACTCGACCGCCAGCCAATCGAGCAACTCCGGATGCGTGGGCGAGTTGCCTTGCGTGCCGAAGTCGTCCAGTGACTTCACAATTCCCTGGCCGAAATATAGCTTCCACAATCGATTGACGAACACACGAGCGGTCAGCGGGTTCTCGCGTGCCGCCATCCAACGGGCAAAGTCGAGTCGGGCCGTCTTACGATCACCGATTTCAAGATTCGGCAATGCGGCCGGTGTAGCTGGTCCGACCACTTCCCCGGAGTCATCCAACCAGTTTCCGCGAGGCAGAATGCGAACCATGCGGGGAGCGATCGAGATGGATACCAGGGTCTGCGGGAAGGCGGCACGGATATCTTTCTGTTGTTTCTCGTTCGAGGCAATCTGTTCGCGAACGGAGGCAAGTTCAGGTGCCACGGTTCGGTAGTGGCTGTCGAGCAACGCGAGCTCCGCTTCGGTTCGCTTGTCGGCGTCGGCTTTCAAGACGCTCGCAACCGCATCGGGAAGGCCGGCTTTCTCGTCGAGCGATGGCGCGGATGCGGAAGTTACGGCGAGTCGAAAGCGTCCGATATTGTGCTGAGGATGCGGCGAGTCGTGTTTCAAACGCACCGTGATCGATGAAGTTGCGGAGATCGTTGCGGGTTCCGCCAACACGAACATCGCCTTGCGATTTTCGCGGCGGCTGTGCCCATCTATGGCCCAACCCGTATTCGCCTTGCCGTCGAGCACGTTCGCGATTGGCCAGGTATCTTGCGAGAAGTCAGCAATCGCTTCCTTGATCGCCAGACGTTTCGGTTCTTCCGTCTCGGCTGCTTTGAAATCGATCTCGACTTCCGTCAGCACAAAGTTGCCGTTGCCACGAGCCAGGCTCTTGTTCGCCATGCTTTCATCGACAAGTGCTTCCAGTCGAATCGCGGTGAGCGTGCCGGGAGCGGGACGCAGTTCGATCGTGTAGGTGTCGGTGGCAGGATTCTCTCCGCTGGCCAATGCCGAAAGATCGTCCTGGATCGTGAGCGTTTGACCGTTGGCCGAGGCCAGCGAAATCGGCTTGATCGTTTGCCAAGCCTGTGTGCCGTTGAGGAGTTCTTCGCGAGTGGCGACGGACCACTTTGCTAATCCTTTCGTCAACTCAGGCGTCGTCCGGCTGTACTCTTCTCGCAAAGCGGCGAGTTTGTTTTCCAGGTTCGCGAGTTGTGCTTCTTGATCGGCCGTGGGGATACTCGTTTGCGGCTGATTGCCGACCGCGACTTCCTGGATGTCAGCAAAGAACGCACCGAAGCTGTAGAAGTCCTTCATCGTGAGCTGATCGAACTTGTGATCGTGGCACTCGCAACATCCCATCGTCAAACCGAGCCACGCGCTCGCCGTGTTCCGCACGCGGTCGGCCTGATACTTGGCGGTGTACTCTTTCGGTTGGGCTCCGCCTTCCTGCGTTGTTTGCAACAGGCGGTTGTAACCCGACGCAATCCTTTGATCGTTGGTAGCATTCGGGAGCAAGTCGCCGGCGAGTTGTTCGACGGTGAATTGATCGAACGGCATATTGTCGTTGAAGGCGTTAATCACATAGTCACGATACGGTGCGACATCGCGATGGTTGTCGCTGTGATAGCCTCCCGTGTCGGCGTAGCGAACGACATCCAGCCAATACACGGCCATCCGCTCGCCGAAGTGTTTTGAAGTCATCAACCGATCAACTAATCTGGCGTCTGCATCTTCCGAGACATCTCCGACAAACGCGTCAACTTCTTCTGGCGTCGGTGGCAACCCGGTCAAGTCGAACGATAAGCGGCGAATCAGGGTGCGGCGGTCAGCTGGCGGAGAGGGGGCGAGGCCACGTTGTGCGAGCATGGCTTGAATGAAAGAATCGATCTCGTTTGTATCGCTCCGCACATGAACTGTTCCTGGCGGGTTAACTTTGATCGCCGCAATCAACGACCAATGCTCCTGCCACGGAGCACCTTGGGCGATCCACTGACGGAGCGTCGCGACTTCGGCATCGCTCAACGACTTGCCGGTCGAGCCGGGCGGCATCCGCTCGTCGGGATCATCGCTCAAGATTCGTCGCAACAGCTCACTTTCGTCCGGCTTGCCCGGCACAATCGCCGAATCCTTGGCGCTTTCCTCTTGGTCGAGTCGCAATTCTGCCTCCCGCTTGTTCGCGTCGGGACCATGACAGGCGAAGCACTTGTCCGAGAGGATCGAGCGCACTTCTCGATTGAACTGGAGCGGGGGCGTTTGCTCAGCCCGAGCCCCAGTGCATAACAGTGACCAGGCGACCACGAAGACAAGCGTGATCCGGATAGCTTGAAGTATCATCACCTTCTCCGAACGCGAAACGACCGGTCGTCCGCGCTGACTTGGAAAACAATTGCGATTACGTCTGCTCTAGCGTATCTCGCCTGCCGAGTCGACTCAAGTCATTCAAACCTTTACGAAATGCGGAGATCTGACGATCTCCGTTCGCGCGGAAGGGCTAGTGGATCGCTAATAAGTTGTGGTAGACTCGACGGGCTATTTATTCTTATTTCGTCGTGGAACCGAGGAGAGAGAAGATGAATCGACCAGGATCAGGCCAACCGCCAGTTGAATCTTCGTTAGAGCCACTCGAGGGTTGGCATTGTAGCCATTTGTACTACCGTTTTGATCGGGGTGTCTTGGCAGCACTTGCACCGACGCAAGTCAAAGACGGGCGCCAAGCTTTAATCGCGATCCTTAACCCAGAAGGCGAAAATGCCCCCCAACGGCTGCAGACGAGTTTGGTCAGTGGGAATAAGGCCGATTTCGGGCTCATGGTGATGGACTCGAATCCGCTGAAAGTGGAAGGAGTCAATCAGAGGCTTTTGTCGAGCAAGCTTGGGCCAGCGCTGATCCCAACTTACTCGTTTGTCTCCATGACCGAGATCTCGGAGTATGTTCCGTCGGTGAACGAGTATGCCAAGCGACTGATTCAAGAGGGGGATGTCCCTAGCAGTCCGGCGTACAGCGCAAAGGTGAGAGCCTACGAGGCTCGTTTGCCAGCCATGAACAAACAGCGGCTGACTCCCGAGTTTCCACCCGGCTATCCCGCTACGTGCTTCTATCCCATGAACAAGAAGCGAAAGGTCGGCGAGAACTGGTTCAACCTCGCATTCTCGGCACGCAACCGCATGATGGCCGAACATGCAAAAAGCGGAATGGAGTTTGCCGGTAAGGTAAGCCAGTTGATTTCCGTTGGTGTAGGACTCGATGACTGGGAATGGGGAGTCACCCTGTGGGCTCGCAACCCGCAGTTTCTGAAGGACATCGTCTATCGCATGCGGTTTGACGAAGCCAGTGCGCGATATGGCGAGTTCGGCGAGTTCTATGCGAGCTATATCATGTCGGCGTCCGAAATGCTGGATCACTGCCTCGGCAGCACGAGCTAGCGTGACGGATGGTTCCATCGTTTAACGCGAGCCAACGGGCGAGCACTTGCTCGCTGTTGGCTCGCATAAAACGAAAGCTCAACTTGCGGCGTGTGAT
>CAUJKL010000758.1 GCA_963204995.1 Planctomycetota bacterium
GGACGACATCGTCCGAGCGGCGGATCTGTTAGCCGCCTTCGCATGTAGCTTAGGCGAGTTTGAAGACTTCACACCGTGATCAGTCAACGGGGCGACGAGCAAAAACAATGCGTTATCGAACTGTCTCGTTGGCCACCAGAATCTCCACGGCGCTGATCGGATTGCTGTTGCTGGCGGTGCTCAGCAGCGCAGTCGCGATTACTTCCGCCACTCGTTTCGAAGCGTTTCAGGAAACGCTGATCATCGAGAATCTGGCAAGTGTCCGCGCCGCCGAGGAGTTGGAAATTGCCTTGCTCGAACAACGCGGTTATGTCTCATCTTACATCCTCGCCGAAGGCCAGGGCGACTGGCTCGAACGCCTGCGTCGCAAGTCGAACGACTTCGACCACTGGCTTGGTGAGGCGAGGGGGACTGCCCGTACGGATACCGAGCGAGACCTACTTAATCGGCTAGAGGTCGTCCAGCACGCATATGCCGAAACCCGAGATACTGTCGTAAAGTTGTACGACATGGGCCAAGAGGAAGAGGCGCGTCGAGTATTGCTGGTCGACGTTGTGGAGTTATACGATCAGTCGTACGACCTCTGTGAGGAATTCATCGGTATTAACCAACGACTAGTGGCCGAAACGAGCGCTCAAGTTCGCCGACAAGTGAAACAAGTGACTGTCATTGTCAGTATCACGGCAGTCGTCACCTTAGGTTTGGGGCTCGCACTTTTGTGGCTGTTCTTCCAGGGCGTTGTCTTTCCGTTGCGGCGACTGGCCGCCGATGCTCGATCGTTTGCTGGCAGCGAAACGAGGCCGTTGGGAGACGTCAGCAGCGACGAGATGCGAGAGTTGGGGCACTTCGTCAAACTGTTGATGACGAACGTCGCGGAGACGCGTTCCGATCTCGAGCAAAGCCGCACACAACTAGCTCAAGCCGAAAAGCTGGCAGCGGTCGGCAAGCTGGCAGCCAGTGTCGCCCACGAGATCCGCAATCCGCTCACTTCGATGAAGATGTGGTTGTATTCGCTGCGCCGCGCGGTTGGTCAGAATCCGGACTTGCAGGAGAAGATTAGCATCGTTTCCGATGAAACGGTACGGCTGGAGAACATTGTTCGTCAGTTCTTAGAGTTTTCCCGCCCGCCACAAATGCATATATCGCGACATCCGATCAGCGAGCTTTTGGATAAGACGTTGGAACTGTTAAAGTATCGATTGGGTGAGAACAATGTACATGTAATTCGTCACGACGAATCAGCGCTGCCCGAAGTGTTGGTCGACGCGGAGCAACTTAAACAAGTCCTGATGAATCTAATTCACAACGCCATCGAGGCGATGGAAGGCGGCGGTGAATTGCAGATTTCGACTGAGCGCGCGACGCGAGAAGGGAATCCGGTATTGGCGGTGCGAATTTCGGATGCTGGGCCAGGGATGTCCACGGAATTGCAAGAGCGAGCCTTCGAGCCGTTCTTCACGACGAAGTCCGAGGGGACGGGGTTAGGGTTGTGCATTGCCGCATCCATCATGGCGCGCCACGGAGGCGCTCTGACCCTGCAATCGTCGAGCGCGGGTGGCACCGAATGCATTGTGTGGATTCCGACGATTGAGGGCCGCCGCTATGAGTAAAATCCTAGTTGTCGATGACGAAACCGGCGTCCGTAATGCCTTTCAGGACATGCTTGTCGACTTGGGACACGAGGTGCTGACTGCGAGTACCGGCGAAGCGGGCCTGGAGTTGGTCCGCCGCGATCCACCGCAAGTCGTCATTACGGACCTGAGTATGCCGGGGATGGGCGGCTTAGAAGCATTCCGCCAAATCCGCGCCATCGACCCGAAGTTGCCTGTGATCATCATGACAGGGCGCGGGACGATGGATACCGCCATCGAAGCTACAAAGCTGGGTGCATTCGATTATCAGCTCAAACCTTTTGAGCCAGAAGCCATGCTCGCTGCCATCGCGCGGGCGTTGGAAAGTGTTCGCTTGATGGAGCGCGGAGTGGCGTTGAACCCGGAGGAACCGGTATCTGCGGCGGATGCGATTATCGGTGAAAGCACAGTCATGCAGGAAGTGTTCAAGTCCATCGGCCGCGTGGCTCCGACGGATGCGACCGTGTTGATTCGCGGCGAGTCCGGCACTGGCAAGGAGCTTGTGGCGAGAGCAATCTATCAACACAGTTTGCGGGCGGCGGCTCCCTTGCTCGTGGTTAATTGCGTAGCGATTCCGGAAACGCTTTTGGAGAGTGAGCTGTTCGGCTACGAACGCGGGGCCTTCACGGGAGCCAATTCACGGAAGATTGGAAAATTCGAGCAGGCTCACGGTGGAACCATTTTCCTGGACGAGATCGGCGATATCCCGGCCAGCGTGCAGGCGAAGTTGCTTCGCGTTTTGCAGCAACGCACGCTGCAACGAGTCGGCGGCAACGAAACCATTCAAGTCGACGTCCGTATCCTGGCGGCAACGAATCGTCCCTTGGAGCGTGCGATCGCCGACAACCTCTTTCGAGAAGACTTGTATCACCGGCTGAATGTCGTCAGCGTCGTGATGCCGCCGCTCGGTGATCGTCGTGGCGACATACCGAAGCTCGTGCAATACTTTCTCGATCGCTACTCGCTCGAGCTAAAGATCGAACGCCCCGTAATCTCTGACGAAGCCCTGGACGTGATTTGCAAAGCCGATTGGCCGGGGAACGTGCGGCAACTGGAGCACTGCATTTATCGCGTGTTAATCTTCACACGGGGCTATCCGATACAAGTCGGCGATGTCTACCGTGCTCGCGACTCGGATCAAACCGTTCAACAGCCGTTCGCCCAGTCGTTGGAGCAGTCGCTTGGGGAACTGGTCGGTCGCTATCTCGACGTCCGCATCGGCGAACGCGCTCATGAAGAGTTGCTCGACCAACTCGATCGATTGCTAGTCGAAGAGGCGTTGCGGCGGACGAACGGCAATCAGACGCACGCCGCTCAGTTGCTAGGCCTCAGCCGCCCGACACTGC
Organism: Planctomycetota bacterium; assembly: GCA_963204995.1. GTDB lineage: Bacteria > Planctomycetota > Planctomycetia > Pirellulales > Pirellulaceae. Next base: position 2,978 of record CAUJKL010000758.1, read on the forward strand.
ATGCCAAGATGCAACGCCACGGTATCGCACATTCCAAGTAGCGGCCCGTCAGTATCCTGTCACATCCGTCAGGCTCGCGACGGTGCCAAGGACGAAGATCAGTTTGGCCATTGCTCCGATCGAGCGATTCTTGCGGTTCGGCATGTTCTTGCCGGCCTTCCGCGTGCTGGCACGGGAACTGCGTTAGTAATCTCGCCGTTATTACGTTTCCTCGCACCCCTTCCATTCGAGGCCCTAAACATGACCACTCGCGACGACCTATTTGCCCTGATTGGCGAAGATGTGGATTTCATCGGGGACATTGTTCGAGCCGACGTGCCAGTTCTCACTTACCGCTGGTCGAACAGTGAATCGATCTCCGACGTCGAACCCGCTACCGTATTGGAATGGGGCCGGGATGCGATGGACGAGTTAGGCTTAACTAATATTCGCTGGCAGGGCCTGCATTTGCGGAGTGACAGTACCACGGGACAACGCGTCAAGATGACGGTGCTGAACTTCCACGGCGAATCGACCTATGTGCTGATGACCGCAGGAATGCCAGGGACTCGGAAAGAAGCCAAAGAGATCAATCGCCAAATTGCCGAACGCATTGATCGCCGCTCGCGACGATCGACCGAGCATCGGTACGCGGAAGTACGTTAGATTTGCCCAGCCAGCCAGTCAGTGTCAGAACTCTGACACAAGAGTCCGTTCGTTGACACGTTGGTAGGTGAAGTCGACTCAAAAAGCGAAGGCGACTCCGCAGGTGAAGTGGTGCTGGAGGAACATAGATGAGTAAATGCTCGATTAATCAGTCGATTTCCACCATTTTTCGCCATGCCCCCATTTTGATCGCCACAGTCGATAGTTTGGCACACGGCCTGCTAACTGTCAGTGTGCGGTCGAGTATCTCAGGTCAGTCCGCGGAGCGGCATACCACGAAAGGAGCACAAGGATGTTAGTTCTCAGTAGAAAAATTGGCGAAGAAATCGTGATCGATAATCAAGTGCGGGTTCGAGTTGCGAGCATCGAAGGCAAGCGGGTGAAGCTCGCCTTCTCGGCACCCGAGGGTATCCAGATTTTTCGTGGCGAGGTCCACCGCCAACGGTGTGAATTTACTCCCGAATCCGAACTGCTTGTTCTTATTGGAGAATGAGGATGGTCCTGAAACACTTCCCGACAATCGCGTTGGCCGAAAGCGATCAGACGGATGCGAATGTGTTGCTCGCGTCGTTACGGCAAGCGGCACCCAATCTGAATGTTGACTTGCTGCAAAATGGTGAAGAGGTGTTGCAGTATTTCTTCGGCACGGACAAGCGACCGCACGAAAAACCGAGCGCGATTGTTTGCGACTTGCTGCTACTGAACCTCGCCTTACCCAAACTGGACGGGTTCAAGGTGCTTCGCCAGCTACACTGGTTGTACCGCGAGGATCTGACGCAACTTCCCCCCATTATCGTGCTTTGCGAAAGCGACGATCCGGAAATCATCGCACAGGCCTACCGATTTGGAGCGAAGGGATTCCTCTGCAAAGACACGTCGGTCGGTCAATTGGCCGACGCGATCAAACAAGTATTGCACTATTGGCTGGAGGTTACATTGCAGCCATCTCGCGAGCCGGCCTCTGTCAAGAGTCGCCTTCGTCGTTGGTGGGGCACCGGTTTTCCCGGCCTAGCGCGGCAGGAGTTAGTCTTGCGATGAAGTCGACGATCTTATTCGCAGATAACGAACGCAGCATACGTCAGTTCTGCCGACAGGAACTGGAGGCCGATGGTTTCCGCGTCGTGCTGGCAGACGACGGCGAGGATGCGGTGAATCTACTGAGCAGAGAGTCGATCGACTTGGCAATCTTGGACGAATATATGCCCCGCTGCGGCGGTCGGGAATCCGCAGGGCGAATCAAACGAACGCATGCACAGCTCCCGGTGATCTTGTTCACGGCCGACACGTTCTTCGAATCTTATGTGAGTCAGCAAGTGGATGCGACTGTCATCAAGTCACACGATTTGACTGAGCTCAGATCCGCCATCGCGAGACTCTTACCCGCGAAACTGCCACACACGCCGCAGGACTGTGGTGTCGGCACCGTGTCGCGATCGAGCACGGTGACCGTGAACGCAGCATTTCTGCAAGAGATCAAGGACGATAATGAAAACTTGTCGGCGCTGTTGACTTCACTGAAAGCGTGGGTCGATCGTGGGCCGTACGCGTATCATCAACGCGACCGGTTCATCCAACTGCTGGCTGATTTGCAAGACGAACTCGCCCTGCACTTTTCGCTTGAGGAAGGGTGCGGATACTTCGATGACGCCCTTGCTGTCGCACCGGAATTGTCATCGCGCGCCGAAGCGTTGCGCAACGAACATGAGAATCTCTACGTAGAAATCACACGGTTGGGCGAACTCGCTGAAGCGACGAACACTAAAACAAACAGCGTGGGGCACGTCCTGGCTCGGGCTCGCGCCTTTTTGTACCAACTTCAAGAACACGAATACCGCGAGAATGAACTGATCATGAGGGCATACAACGACGATTTCGGAGTGGGCGATTAGTAACCACGATTACCAGGAGTTGCATGATGACATCGGTATCGGTATTTCAGCCTGCGAGATCGCGCAGGCAGGTCGCTGCGCCAGGATTACATTCCGTACCACTCGTAAGAATGCCCGACGCTCTCAATTCGCCTGAGCCACTTCAATTCCCCGAGTCACTCGCCGACCGAATTTGGTTCGACAGCGATCGTAAGCGTCTGGTCTTCCAAGGGTTCATGAGTAAAGCGACCTACGATCGACTCGATGCACTGAGTAACGACGACGTCTATCAGCGTGCCCTGGACGAATTGTTTCGGCAGAGTGTGTACGAGGAGCCAGTCCAGCGTCAACGCCGACTGCACAAGGTGGTGCCGATCGCGGCCGTGGTGACATTAGCATTGCTCGTGCTAACTCTGGCCATTCCTTTGTGCTTTCTCGCGATGAGGCTGTGAAAAATCAAATCGATGGCGGCTAGCACCAAACGTTAAGTGAATGGTTTAGCGTT